>JALVDN010000271.1 GCA_027008965.1 Flavobacteriales bacterium
AATTGATGACAATTACGACATAATTCATTGTCGCAGTTATGGAGCGGCATTGGTTGGAATGTTCTTGTCGAAGGTGAAGAATAAACCGTTTATATTTGACATGAGAGGATTGCTTCCAGAGGAAACTGTTGATGTTGGAAAAATAGGAGAAAAGTCTTATAAATTTCGTTTGCTAAAATATATAGAAAAAAAGCTCGTCACGAAATCGAATGCTGTGATTGTTGTTTCTAATAAATTTAAAGATTATGTAATTAAAAATTACAACATAAACGATGATTGCTACGTAATTTATAATGCTACAGATTTTTCCAAATTCAATATTAGGAATTATGCCCAAAAAAAACACAGAGTTAATTTGATTTATAGCGGCTCTCTAAGAGTATGGCATGAGCCTGAATTGGTAATAGAATATTACAAAATTCTTTATGACAAATTTAGGGATAAAATATTCTTAAATTTTTATACGAATGATTTAATTCTTGCCAAGAATTTATTTAAAAAGCATCATTTGCCTGAAGGATCATACAAATTAGAATCGTTACCCTATGATAAAGTATCGTCTGTTTATTCTGATAATGATATAGCATTTTGCATGATAAGAAAATCCGCTTCAAAAGAAGTTTGCTTTCCAGTTAAGTTTAGCGAATATATAGCGTCTGAGTTATTTATTTTATCCAATAAAGTTGGGGATATTGATGAAATAATAAAAAAGCACGGTTGTGGTATATGCTTTAATGATATTTATAATGTTTCTGATAACGTAAAGGTCATTGAGCCCATTATTTCTGGTTTATTAGAAAAAAATAAAAGGTTTTATGATAGAAGCAGAATTGGTTATTTAGATTGGAATGATCAATTAGAGAAAGTTATAAGAATATACAAAAAATTAAAAACATGATGGTTGGTTCCTCGAATAAATTGGACACACATTTGGTCGTAGAGTGAGAACGACGGGAGGTGTCCATGAGCGAGAAGTCGGTGAAGCGCTGGTCTGCGAAGCGCAAGCAGGAGGTGGTGCTGCGCCTGCTGCGCGGCGAGAGTCTGGATGCACTGAGCCGGGAGACGGGGCAGCCGGCCTCGGTGTTGTCCCAGTGGCGGGATGAGTTCCTGGAAGGCGGTATCGCGGCGCTGAAGCGGCGCACCGACGATCCAAGGTGGCGGCCCTGGAGCGGGAGCTCAAGCGCGCCAAGCGCCTGGTGAGAGACTTGATGATGGACAAGGAGTTGTTGGAGATGCGCATCGCCCGCTTCGAGAGCGAGCTCCCTTTTCCACAGCGGAGATCGAACCCGTGAGCCGGGCCTGCTCGGTCTCCGCGCGACGTGTCTTTGGCAAGGCCCGGGTGTGTCGAGTGTGGGGCGTGGCCCGCTCCACGCATTATGCGAGGCAGGCGGTCGCCGAACGAACGATGCGGAGCGCGCGGCGGGGCCGTCAGCCGGTGGTTCCGAACGAGGCCCTGGTGGAGAGGATCCGCGAGGTGCTGAGGGAGGCGGAGGCGCTGGGCTTCCGGGGCGAGGGTTATCGCAAGGTTTGGGCCCGGCTCAGGCACAAAGGCATTCCGGTCTCGAGGGAACGGGTGCGGCGGCTGATGCGAGAACATGGGCTGCAAACTCCGCACCGGGTGGGCCGTGCCCGCGGTCCCCGGGTCCACGACGGTACCATCATTCCGATGGCCGCCAATCGCATGTGGGGCACCGACGCCACCCAGGTGATGACCCGCCTGGAGGGTATGGCCACGGTCTTTGTGGCCGTGGATCACTTCGTTGGGGACGTGGTGGGCATCCATGCCGCGCGCCCCGGGACACGTTACGAGGCGCTGGAGCCGATTCACCAGGGGCTTCGGGAGCACTTCGGGCCACTGGCCCGGGGCGTGGCCCAAGGGCTCGTCCTGCGCCACGACCATGGCCCCGCAGTACATGAGCCACGCGTTCCAGCAGGAGCTGTCGTTTCTCGGCATCGAGTCCGGCCCCAGCTTCGTCCGGGCACCGGAGGGCAACGGAGTGGCCGAGCGCTTCATCCGCACCCTGAAGGAGCAGCTGTTGTAGGTGCAGACCTTCGACACCGTCGAGGAACTGAGGCAAGCGTTGCTGGAGTTCAAGAAGCGCTTCAACCGGCACTGGCTGCTCCAGCGACATCGCTACACCACTCCCGCCCAAGTGCGGGCTGCCCACGCCCCAGTGGCGGAGGCAGCGTGAGTTTTGTGCAATTCGGTGTCCAGAAATTCGGGGGCTTTACATGTACTCTTAACCTTCTTTCCGAACACTTTCGCGGGCAAATTGCGCCACTGTCTCGTACGGTGTCCGCCCCTGATTCCGATAGCCC
>JALVDN010000272.1 GCA_027008965.1 Flavobacteriales bacterium
AGTGCTTGTAAGCGGACCTATTGAATGGTGGCCTGATTGGGCCAAACAACAAGGCATCACTTACGGGCAATTGCGCTACATGAACCCGTGGATACGAAGTTATAGTCTTGAAAATAAAGAAGGAAATGTTTACAAGGTAAAAATACCCTTATTTAAGGGTGATAAAACCAATATTTTAAATGAAAATTTGACATATTAAAATTTTTTATACCTTTGAGCATATAAAAATCAAAAAACGAGTTGCCTATGTAGCATATCTACGTATTTTCAAAACCAGCCGATTATGTATAAAAATATATCCGATGCGGAATTGATTCGTAGATATGCAAATGGATGTGAAGATTGTTTAAGCGCACTTATTAACCGCTATCGAAATAAACTTTACGGATATATTTTCTCCAAAGTTAAAAACAAAGAAATCACCGAAGACATTTTTCAAGATGTTTTTGTGAAAGTTATTCACACTTTAAAAGCCGGAAGATACAATGAAGAAGGTAAATTCGGCTCCTGGTTGATGCGAATTGCACATAATCTTATCATTGACCACTTCAGAAAAATCAAAAGACAAAAACTGTCTTATGACACGGATGAATATTCTATTTTTGACATACTTCCCGATCATAAGAACGCCGAAAACATTTTGGTGCGGTCTCAAACCATTCATAAAATAAAAAAACTCATTGAAGAACTACCACCCGATCAAAAACGGGTACTCAAAATGCGTATCTATGACGAAATTCCTTTCAAGGAAATTGCCGAAATGGAGAATATCAGCATCAACACGGCATTGGGCAGGATGCGTTATGCAGTTATCAATCTGCGTAAAATGATTGACCGTTATCAAATCGATTTAAAAGACTGATTTCCTTTTAGCTTTGTTTTAAATGTGCCGAAATTTCCGGGTTGGTTTTCACAGCTCGGTTTTTTCCGGTATTTTTGAAGAAAAATTAAGGCATGCTCCAACAACTCCATAAAATTTCGGACTTAAAATCATTGGCCAAACAACAAGGACGAAAGAAATTAGTGCTATGTGCCGCAGGCGATGAACATTCCATTGACGCGGTTTTTGATGCTTATCGCGAGGGTGTGATTGAACCTATTTTGGTAGGAAAAAAAGAAGAAATGGAACGTTTTGCCGATGAATGTAAAGATTTTGAAAAGTTTGAAAAATACTTTGAAACGGATGAAGAAGAGATTGTAAAAAAATCCGTTTCACTTGTTGTGAACGGCCAAGCGGATATTTTGATGAAAGGAAATGTCACTACGGCTACTTTACTAAAAGGCGTGCTTAATAAAGATTACGGACTTCGTGAAAAAAGATTTTTATCGCATTTTGCACTTTTTGAAGTGCCCAACTATCATAAATTATTAGCTATCACCGATGTAGCCCTAAATATTCTCCCACCGCTTAAACACAAAGTGCGAATCGTGAAAAATGCAGTGCGTTTTTTTAGAAAAATCGGAGTAGAAAAGCCCAAGGTTGCCGCCCTTTCGGCCATTGAAATGGTGAATGAAGACATGCCGAGCACCATAGATGCGGCTTTGCTTTCCATCATGCAACGACGCGGACAAATCAAAAACTGTATCATTGACGGGCCTTTGGCTTTTGACAATGCCATCAGCAAAGCAAGTAGTGAACAAAAAAATATTGGAGGCGAAGTAGCGGGAGATGCCGACATTTTATTGGTACCCAATATTGAGTCGGGGAATATTTTGTATAAAGCCTTTGTATTTTTTGCCGACGCAAAAGTGGCGGGATTGGTAATTGGTGCCCCCTTCCCCATTGTTTTGACTTCAAGGTCGGATTCGGAAGAAACCAAATTAAACAGTATTTTTCTGGCGGCGGTTTCGGTGAAAAACACTTAAATGACTATGAAAAGCTTGCCTCAAATTCTGGTGATCAATCCGGGTTCCACATCCATGAAACTCGGCCGGTTTGAAGGAGAAAAAGAAATAGAGATTATAGAAAAAACAATCCCTGAAAATGTAACCGATGAATTTTTATGGCGAAAATCTGTCACAACGGAATTTGCTTCTTCTTTTAGGCCGGATATGATCATGGCAAGAGGCGGACTTTTGAAACCGCTCCCTTCCGGGGTGTATGAAATCAATGAAAAAATGCTGGAAGATTTAAAAAAATCACCTTATAAACACGCCAGCAATATGGCGGCTCCCATTGCTTTTGATTTGGCTAAAGAATTCAATATTCCCGCTTATATTGCCGACCCTGTCACAGTGGACGAAATGCAAGATTTAGCCCGTTTTTCAGGACATCCGTTGCTTCCAAGGAAAAGTATTTTCCACGCACTG
>JALVDN010000273.1 GCA_027008965.1 Flavobacteriales bacterium
CGCACCTCGGTTTTATGCAACTCTCCTACCGGGAATAATGATTTGGATAATTGCTCCTGTGTCAATTGACACAAAAAATAAGATTGGTCTTTTTTGGGATCTTTTCCGGCTAAAAGCCTGTAAACGGTTTTTCCGTCTTTTTGGATTTCGTCTTTCCGTGCATAATGACCCGTAGCCACAAAATCGGCTCCCAATTTGAGTGCCTCTTCCAGAAATAAATCAAACTTCACTTCACGATTACACAAAATATCAGGATTGGGTGTTCTTCCTTTAGCGTATTCATCAAACATATATTGAATAACCCGTCCGAAATATTTTTTTCTAAAATCAAAAATATGAAACGGAATGCCTAATTGCTTGGCCACATGCCGGGCATCTTCCACGTCTTTAATCCATTGCATTTCAGGTGTTTTGGCATACCTCGTGCTATCCCAGTTCAACATGAAAGCGCCAATCACCTCATAACCTTCATCCAATAATAATTTGGCTGCCACACTGGAGTCTACTCCACCCGACATGCCTACTACTACACGTTTGTTTTTTTTATGTATCATATTTTATTGAAACTACTACAAAAATAAAAAACTTTACCCGCATACACGGGTAAAGTTTAAAATGAAAGATGTCTTAGTGAAATTAAGCTTTCAAATCTTTTTTAGCAACCTTTTCAATAGCAGGTTTGGATTCATCATTGTTGTCAACCATTCTACACTCGGTGTAGGATGCACAAGATTGAGCAATCAAGGCTACAAAGCTTAAAAGGACAATCAATTTTTTCATATTCTGTTTTTTAAAATTGGGATGCAAATATAATACCAATTTTTTTATCCACCAAAAAATCTTTTCTGTTTCGCTAAAAAAAGTATTGATCTTCTTGTTTAAGCCATTTAATTTACCTCATAATTAAAGACTCTTAAAATATTTTAACTTAATTCGGATTTCTTATCAAGCTTATCAATTTTCATTACATTATCCCTACAGTTTTCATAGCTCCCACAAGATACACTCACTAAATACAGTGAAACTACGATAAGCAATAAAACCAGTTTTTTCATAATCATATAATTTTTTAGTTGTAATTTATATTTTTACAGAAATGCCCGCGTGTATGCCGGGATATTTTTGAATGTTATATTGAACAAAAATTTTCACAACATATATATTTAGTTGCAAACCGGCATGAAATTTTAATTCATTTGCGGAAAACCACATATCCAAAGGGTCGGAAACGGTTTCCGATACAGTGCCAATTGTATTTCCACCTCCGTCAACAATATCATAGGTATAGGTATAATTCCCCTTAATGGCAAAATTAGAAACACCTCTAATAAATCCCGCTCCACCATACACACTCAAAAACTTCATATCATAAGAACCCAAAACTTGTAAATTGTATGTATGGATTGAAAATGCTCCGTTTTTGTTATCATAAACGCCTTTAATTTTGCCTCCTGAATATGCAATCAAAGCAGATAGATGCAATTTTGATTTTTTTTGACTCTTAAAATATTGAGATAAACTGTGTTTTACTCCCAAACCGAGAAAACTTACTTGAGTAGGTCCGAATGATGTGGACGGAAAATAACGAACACCCAATTCGGTCCCAAGAGGCAATCCCACATTGAGCTGAAGTGCCACACCGGGCATTCCCACGCGAATAAAATCCACCTCTTTTTCAAACTCATCTTTCACTCCGGGTAAGGCATCAATAATAAATTCTTTTTGAAGACCGCCTCCGGCCGGTGCCGTCACACGCAACTTATAATCAGTCTCTCCACCGAAAATGGTGGGGAGTGATACGGGATTGGACACCGGATTATCCGACTGATCCAATATATCAACATGATTATATTCTCCCGGATCAAAAACAAAATTTTGATACTTATCCGGAATCATGGAATAGTTTAACATCACGTCTAATTGCACATGGAACGGCTTGAGAGTTTGTGCCGAATGTCCCCAACCGTCAGCAAAATTATAGATATTTGCCTCAAACATGGGGCGCGTGAAATTTCGCACGTATTTGTTGGCATCTTGTTTGTATTCTTCAAAAAAACTTTGTGCTTGAAGGCTGACTCCACCAAACAAAAAAATCAAAAATACAAATCCGGTTTTCATGGCATTACAATTTAAAAGTGATGAGTGTTAAATATCAATATTGGCATAAGTCGCATTCTGCTCTATAAATTCCCTGCGCGGCGGAACTTCATCACCCATCAACATGGAGAAAATCCTATCTGCTTCGGCGGCGTTTTCTATGCTCACCTGTTTCAATATTCTTGTATCGGGATTCATGGTTGTTTCC
>JALVDN010000274.1 GCA_027008965.1 Flavobacteriales bacterium
AGAGCCATCGCCTTCCGGCTTGTCTCCCCGCCGAATTTTTTTTAATTATACTGTCACTTCGAGCATATGCGAGAAGTCTTTATTTGTCCCTAAAAGGTTGAGATTTCTCAGTCGTTGCTTCGCAACTCCTTCGAAATGACAAGCTCTTTACAATAAAATCAGTAGCGCACTGTCATTCCGACGAAGCGAAGCGATGAGGAATCTCCGCGCCGGCGGGCGCAGTGGTATCCTTTTGAAGGCGAAAGCGAGTTTTTGTGTGGTTGAGGAGGCTCCGAAGAAGTGAGGAGACCCCGCAAACCACTATACAAAAACCGCTTGAGCCGAAAAAGATTTAAACGGAGCACGCCAAATGGCGCCCAGAAAAATGATTGTGACTACTGACAACAAGTGGTTAAATAGTCTTTGGCCTCCAACGGATAGGCTCCAAACCAAGTGAACGGTTCGCCTTGTACAAAACGGATTTGGGCCTGCGGAAAGAGTTTTTCTATATCGGGACGGTGTTTTTCGGAGAACGGAAATGGCTCGGAGGACATCAACAGGATTTCGGGTTGTAGTTTTAACAGGTCTTCTTGTGTAATCACGGGATATCTTCCTTCTAATTGATCTGCGAGGTTTTCAAAACCGAGCAGTTGAAGCATGGTATCAATGAAGGTATTTTTTCCGGCTACCATCCATGGGTCTTTCCATATGAAATACAATATTTTTTTATTTTTCTTAAAACGGGAAAGCTCTTTTTTTAATCCGGAGAGTTTATCTATGATGGATCGTGCAAGGGAAGATGTTCCGGTGAGTTGGCCTACATGGTCTATAAATTTCAAATTGTCTTCCCATGAAATCACTTCGGCGACATAAACAGGGGCTATTTCACGCAGTTTTTCCACCATTTCTTTGGTGTTTTCTTCTTTGTTGGCCAAGATGAGGTCGGGTTGGAGAGCGGTGATTCTGTCATATTTTACTTCTTTGGTACCGCCCACAATGGTTTTGGTTTTTTTCCAATGCGAAGGATATTTGCAAAATCTGGTGATACCTACAACTTCTTTATCCAATCCCAATCGATAAAGCAAATGGGTTTGTGAGGGTACGAGGGAAATAATCCGGCTTGCAGGTTTAGTCAATGTGATTTGCTGTCCGGTTATGTCAGTAATTTGAATCATGATTCGTTGTCTTTTAAAAAGTTAATGTTGCGCATCAATCCTTTGTATTTGGTTCTTTTAACGGCTGATTTTCTGAATATTTCACGGAATTCTTCTTCTGTCAGGTTTTCCCAGTCTGCTTTGCTCATTTCAAGCAACCGGGGATGTGGTTCAAATTCGGGTTCGTTGTGCACAATGGAAAATTTGTTCCACGGACACACATCCTGGCAAATATCACAACCGAAAATCCAGTCCTGCCATTTGCCTTTGAGTTCATCCGGTAATTTTTCACCCTTATATTCAATGGTCCAATAGGAAATGCATTTGGTGGCATCAACCATTCGTTCATCCGGGATAATGGCTTGGGTTGGACAAGCATCAATACACCGGGTACAACGGCCGCACATATCGGTTTGAAAAGGCTCATCGTAGTCCATTTCCTTGTCCAAGATGATTTCTGCCAAAAAGAAAAAAGAACCTTTATGCGGTTGGAGAAGCAAGGAGTTTTTTCCACGCCATCCAAGTCCGGCTTCCACACCCCATTCCCGTTCCAAAACAGGTGCGGAATCCGTAAAAACACGATAGTTAAATTCGCCCATTTGTTCTTGCATCCATGCTACCAACCGGTAAAGTTTTTTTCTTAATACGGAATGATAATCTTTTCCGTAGGCATATTTGGCAATTTGGTAAGTGTTAACGGGTTGTTTTTGTTTGGGATAATAAGAATGCGACAAAACAACTATACTTTTGGCATTTTCCACCAACCGGCGCGGATCAAGGCGTTTTTCCAGATTACGTTCCATATAGTCCATTTCTCCATGATAGCCCTTTTCCAACCATTGGATGAGTCGTTCTTTTTCTTCTTCCAGAAAACGAGCCTTGGCAATACCCACGGATTCAAAACCCAATTCCCGGGCTTTTTCTATTAAGTTGTTTTTGAAAGAAGAAGCGGAAAACATATTCAAAAAAGTGATCCTGTGGAGGAAGGGGGTGTTTTGCCCAAGTGTTCATAGGCCCGGATGGTGGCTTCGCGTCCGCGTGGTGTTCGCTTGATAAATCCTTCTTGGATCAAAAAAGGTTCATATACTTCTTCAATGGTTTCGGCATTTTCGCCTACTGCGGTTGCCAATGTTCCCAGACCAACCGGTCCGCCGTTAAATTTTTCTATGAT
>JALVDN010000275.1 GCA_027008965.1 Flavobacteriales bacterium
AATCCGATTTTCAACATCCTGAAGATTATATTTGGCTAAATTTACGAATTTAAAAAAACAGTGATGATCACCACGAGAAAGATAAACAACATTCCTAAAAGAGCCATTATGGTTATCCAAAATGAATGTGCATGTTTCAGTTCCATATATTCCCATGCAACCAGCATGAATTTTACATAAGAAAGGATGAAAATTATTATCAATATCCAAAAACCCGGGCCGTTAATATGGGATAATATGAGTCCGGCAGTACTCAATAAAAACAATGTGATCCAAGTAATTAATAAACTTTTGTTTTTCATTTTAAATAAAACATAGGAAAGATTAATATCCAAATGATATCACATAAGTGCCAAAAAATACTGCCCATCATCACATCGGGCAATATCTGTGCATTATTGTTTTTTCTCACATATAGGTAGAGAACAAACAAAATCATGACGGCCACCAATACATGTAGAAAATGAAAACCTGTAATCAGCCAATAGAACATAAAATATGTTCCTGAAGTCCAAGTATAACCGCTGTCTATTTTGTGGGCATATTCCATACTTTTCAAAACAAGAAAGGCTAGTCCGAAAAGCATGGCTAATAAGATTTGTAGTGATGCTTTATCATATTGATGTTTTTTTAAAATCCTGATGGCATTGGCCATAAAGTATCCTCCCGTAATCAAAAGAATAGTGTAAATATACCCGTCCCAAGGGTTCATATGTTTCATTCCTTCGGCGGCATCCAACGGATTTTTTGCCCGGTAAACGGCAAATGCGGTTAATACGGCCATAAAGGTTATGAGTTCAACAAGGACTACAATCCAAATCAATATGCCTCCGGGTGGATATAAAAGGTTTTGTTTAACTTGATTCATTCTTATGGGTTTGAAATTTGGATTATTTTTCGGAGCGTTTGTATTTCTTTTCCGGCCAGTGAATCCAAATCTTCCGGAACGTCCAATTTTTTCAGTTTTTCCAAATCCTTCAAAGCTCGTTCATATTCGCCGGAGGCTATATAGAGTTTAGCCCTTTTATATAAATACCATGGTTGCTCCGGATACTTTTTAATACTATCATCATACATTTTTATTTTGTCAACAGCCGTAAGAGTGTCTTTTTTTTCAAATGTCTCTTGATGATAATAATCGGGTCGCAGGTTGAAAAAGGTGATTGTAAAACCCGCAATAAGAATAAACAAAACTATACCGAAAAGTATTATTCTGTTTTTTGTGTAAACAGTCTCTTTCATTTTTTTATTTGGTCATAATTTTTTCAATGAGTCCTGTCAAGGCAAAAATCAATTCTTTGGCGTTGGCCAAAATATGATAGTTTCCCGTTCCAAACATCATAGGCAAATAGAATTTGGCTTGTTTTTCAATGGCAAATGCATGGGTGTGAATATAATCGGCTTTTAACTCACGGAGCGCTTGTTTCACATCGGCGATACCATATTTTCCTTCATACCGGTCATAGTCGTTCGGTTTACCGTCGGTGAGTAGAATAACCCATTTATTTTTGCTCTCACGTTGACTGATCAAATAATGTGCGTGTCTAATAGCCGGCCCGATTCTTGTATACCCCGATGGTTGAAGAGATGGTATAAAATATTTGGCTGTATTCCAATCATCGTCAAAGGATTTCAATGTATGATAGCGACAATGATTACGTGTTTTGGATGAAAAGCCGTCAATTTGAAAATCTATTCCGTATTCCGCCAGAACTTCGCCCATCAGGATGGCTATTTGTTTTTCCACATCAATAATCCTGTTTCCCGCCGCATAGCCATCGGCAGAGAGACTTTGGTCCAATAAAAACAAAATGCTGAGTTCTTTTTCGCGGTTTCGCTTGCTGTCATAGACTTTTTCATTGGGTGTATGTCCGGCTTTGATATCGGAAATCATGTCGGTTAATGCATCAATATTCAAATGATCTCCATATTCCACCCGTTTGATTTCTATCATTTTGTTATGAAACCGAGCAAATTGCTTTTTAATGGTGCGAAGCACCAATCCGTTTTGTTCAATGGTTTTTGTATAATAATCCCTGTCTTGATCACGAATGGTTTTGTGGACAACTTTGCAATAATCCGGCAAATAGGATTTAGTCAGGTATTTATATTCGTCATAAGTAAAATATTTTTCTTTTAAGTCTGTTTCTTTACTCTCGGCAACACTTGTGCCGGTTACAAACTCCGCTTGATAAACAGAATGGGTTTCTTCATCAATTCTGTAGGTATGTTTAATGCGTGCTTCGGAAAGCGCTTCATAATCTTCTTCCAGGCTGTCTTCACCATCGAAATCCCTTGGTAAGCCCGAGTAATCTTCAACCGTTTCAACTTTTTCAAAATTGTGGGTGAAAACCCAATCTTCCAATTTTTTCTTTTCAATGTGTGCCGATTTCACTTCTTCGTTGGGTTGTGCTTGTTTTACGGTCCTGGCTTGAGGCAATGCTTTCTCATCAAAGCCAGTATCGGGGTTCAAAGGGTCTCCGTTTGCTTCGTTTTCAGGGAAAATGCTTCCGGTTAGCCACGCATAATCCGGTTCTTGTTGCTTAGATATAAAATAATCATTTAGTTCTATTTTAAAATCTTCATAAATATCTTTTAGAGACGGTAATTCTTGAAAAAGTTCCGATAAGATTTTAGTATCCACATCACTATTGAAATCTATTTTTCCTTCGGTTAATTCACCCGAATGAAAAAGACGATGAGCATAAACAAAATAGAGTGTTTTAAATAAAAAATACTTTTTATTGGTTTTTTTATCGGAAAAGAAATACATTTTCTCCGGAAGAAAAATATTTTTTCCACGCAGACCACCTTTTTCAGAAGCCCTGAAAATTTGAAGGGGAATACCCGAAAAAGCCCTGGCCAGTATGGTCAACTCGTTTTTAATATTTTCCAAATATACGGCCCGTTCTTTTTCTTCGGCATTTAATTCTTCTTTTCCGGCAAAGAAAAAATCATAAATTTTTTTAAATATCTTTTGATCAAGTTCCATGCTCGCTTAAATCATTAATTCGGACAATTGGATGAGTGATTCCAGAATTTCCGGATCATCCGTGAGCGGTTGAATCATAGCCACATTCACAGCCAGCCTTTTATCCAAACCATGTGCAATTAAAATGGCGGCATCAACAACCAGTCGTGTGGAAACGGTTTCCGTGAGTCCGAGTTCGGTTAAATTTCGGATTTTTCGTGCAATTTTCACCAATTGTTTGGCCACATCAAGCGGAATATTCGCTTCTTTGGATACAATTTCCGCCTCCTTTTTTTCATCCGGATAGTCAAACATAAGGCCCACAAAACGTTGCCGTGTAGAAGGTTTGAGTTCTTTATAACTGCGTTGGTAGCCCGGATTATAGGAGGCAACAAGCATAAAATCGGGATGTGCAGTGATTTCTTCTCCGAGTTTATCCAGATATAAAGTACGACGGTAATCCGTTAATGAGTGGATAGCCACAATCACATCGGGACGTGCTTCGGCCACTTCATCCAGATAGATGATGGCGCCCTGCTTCACGGCTTTGGTCAACGGGCCGTCTTGCCAAACCGCCTCGGTTCCTTTGAGAATAAATCTTCCTATTAAATCCGTGGCCGAAGTCTCTTCATGACAAGCCACTGTAATCAAATCCTTATGAAGGTGATAAGCCATATATTCAACAAACCTGGTTTTTCCGGTTCCAGTGGGACCTTTCAACAAAACGGGTAGTTTTTTTTCAAATGCCGCTTGAAATACAGGTATTTCATGCGATTGCGGAATATAAAAAGGTTCGGTTTCTATTTTCATACTTTTAAATTTTTGAAAAAAAGAGACGGCAAGAATCTTTACCGTCTCTAAAGATAAAAATAATTCAAATCATTATTAAATAGGTTGAAACTCTTCTTGCGATTGCATGGCCGAATCGGTTGGCATTCCGTATTTGATGAATTCCCACATAAACATCAAAATACCTATGGTGAAAATGGTTGCGGCTATAATTAAAACCAAAAAGTGATACCATAATTCATTAGCCACAAGCATAAAATCAAAACCGCCTATTCGTTCCATAGCCACTTGTTGCACACCGGCCGCCGCAAAAGCCGAAGTCATCAAAATCATGCCCACGTTGGCAATCCAAAAAGCATATTCTCCGGTTTTAGTAAAATATCTTTTCCTACCCGTCAAATTAGGCATCACGTAAGCAATAAAAGCAAACACCAACATTCCGTATGCTCCCCAAAAGGCTAAATGACCATGCATGGCGGTGACCAATGTACCGTGAGTCCACAAATTCACTTGTGGTAACGTATGGGCCAATCCGAGCATTCCTGCACCGAGAAAAGACATGATGGCGGCACCCAAGGTCCACATCAGGGCCAATTTATTCGGATGGCGTTTTTCTCCTTTCCTGTACATCACCATAGCAAAAAGAGCCATACCCAAAAAAGCCAAAGGTTCCAATGCTGAGAAAATACCGCCTATCACCAACCAATACTCGGGCGTTCCCGTGTAGTAGTAGTGATGCCCCGTACCTAAAATCCCCGAAAGGAATGTCAGTCCCACAATCACATATAACCATTTTTCAATCACTTCACGGTCTACACCCGTTAACTTAATGAGCAAGTAGGCCAAAATGCCACCCATTATCAATTCCCAAACACCTTCAACCCAAAGGTGAACCACCCACCAACGGAAAAACGAATCATATGCATGGTTATCAAACCAAATCATACCGGGCAAATAGAGTAGGGCCGCTCCAACCAAACCACCCGACAATACAAGTGCGGTTGTAGTTCGTTTTTTGCCTTTCCAAAGTGTAACCAATATGATATAAAGAAACAACAATACATCAATAACAACCAAATAATCCAATTCGCGCGGAATTTCCAAAAATTTTCTTCCTTCCCACCATCCGAAATGGAAACCTACAATAGCAATCACGCCAACCACAGCCAATGCAATCAATTGCAAATAAGCCAATTTGGGACAACAAAGTTCGGTTTCGGCTTCATCCGGGATAATATAATAGGCCGCTCCCATAAAACCGCTTAAAATCCATACAACCAGCAAATTTTTGTGAACGGCAATGGCCGTATTGAAAGGTATTACATCATGTAAACCGTCATATCCCATGTGAGCGAAACCCATAATAAAACCATAAGTAACCTGCAAAACAAGCAGGAGCATGCTTAAGGCAAAAAACCAATAGGCAACTTTTTGTGATTTATATTTCATAGCTTAATTTTTTAAATATTTTTTGAATGTAGGCTCGGGAGGAAAACCATTCAAATCCGCTTCTCCTATCCACTTCAGGAATTCCACCATATGATTGGCTTCTTCTTCGGAAAAACCGTAGGCAACCATTTTTCTTCCACGCGGCGCCCAGGGTTTTTCAGACATCAACACGGCCTTGATAAATTCCGGGCCTCTACGCTGATAAACCTTGGTAAGTTCAGGAGCATAATAAGCACCTTCTCCCATGATTGTATGGCAACCCATACAATTATGCTTATCCCATAAAACTCTCCCTTTGACTACGGCCTCAGTCATATTTTCTTCATGGGTTTTCTCAGGAATACCCCTTCTGACCGTATCAAAGGACAAACCGATGAAAATGATAGAGAACAGAAAAGTTCCTATCAAGAAAAACAGTAGCGCTTGTCTTTTTGTAAGCATAAAACTATAATTTAAAGGTTAAATTTGTTTTTAATTTAACCAACTGCTGAATACTTGATTATGATATTTGTCATTAAATACAAAAAACTATGGAAACGCATCAATAAATACTTATAACCATTGTTATTCTATTAAATTTATTTTTATTTTTTTGGGGCGCCTAATGGCGTGCTCCGTTTAAATCTTGCTCGCATCGCTCCGATTTTTGCAAAGCACGTCTGCGGGGTCTTGTCGTCTTCGCTCCAAGCCTCCTCCCCGTGGCAAAAACACGGGCGTTGCTTCGCAAGGATACCACTTCGCCCGCCGGCGCGGAGATTCCTCGTCGCTTCGCTCCGTCGGAATGACATGGTGCTACTGATTTTATTGGAAGAGAGCTTGTCATTTCGAAGGAGTGAACGAAGTGAACGACTGAGAAATCTCTATCTACATAAAAAAAATGAGATTCCTCGTCGTTCCGGCATGCGCCGGAACTCCGTCGGAATGACACAATTCCTTTCATCTTTGTAGTAGAAGAACGAGAAACACAAATCGTCGTTTGATGTTCATGATTCAAGCACAACTTGTCGCACGCCCAGAAGCGCCAGGGATGGAAGCGATATGAGGCGATGCCCCGGGCTTTGGTTTTTTATTAACGCCCAATGGCTATCAAATTGAATGGCTATAAAAAGTTTCTTTTTCACCTGTTCTGCTTCATCAAATGATATCATAGCTTAGGCTATGCTATCATTTTCTTCATTGAACAAATAAAAAATAATTCTTTTTCTATCTCATCCCCTTGATTGCCATTGGGCGTGGCCGGGCGGGCTCCGAGCGTAGACGAGGAGACCGCCCGGCGGCATACTACGGGTTTGAGCACAGGCCAAAAACCGGCCCGGGGCGAGCCGAATTCAAGCGGACAGCCCGGTGCGCGGCACGTGAACGCCGGCGGGTGCGAGTGCGCTCCGTCGTCACGAAGCATCCGCCGTAGGCCGAACCCGTGCGGGCAGGCGCCCAAAGAATATGTAAATATAATTTTCATCCGGATGTCAAATAATTTTATTATTTTTGGTTTCGTCCTGTTAAAAATTGGTAGTAGATTCGTGGAATCAGCTGAAAAATCGTTGAAAATCTCACTCGTGCAAGCCCTTTTACCTTTGGTTGTTTTAATAGGTTTGTTGATTGTTAATGTTAGGATTTTCGGTGATGAGGCCACTTCGGGAGCCAATCAGTTTGCTTTGATCATGGGCGGCATTGTGGCGGGCATCATAGGTTTGCGTTTGGGTTTTTCGTATGATGAAATGCTGGAGAGGGTTTCGGTGAATATAGCTCAAACATCGGGGGCCATTATCATTTTGTTGTTTGTAGGAGCGCTTACGGGCGTTTGGTTGATAAGCGGAATTATACCCACTATGATTTACTACGGTTTAAAACTTCTTAATCCGCATATTTTTTTGGCTTCGGCCTTGATTATTTCGGCCCTTGTTTCTTTGATTATCGGAAGCTCATGGAGCACCACCGCCACTATTGGTATTGCTTTGATGGGCATTGGAAAAGCCATGGGCTATGACCCGGCCATGATTGCCGGAGCGGTGATTTCGGGTGCGTATTTCGGCGATAAAATGTCGCCGCTTTCGGATACCACCAACTTGGCTTCGGCGGTGGCGGGCGTGGATTTATTTACACATGTGAGGTATATGATGTACACCACCATTCCATCTATTTTGATTGCTTTGTTGATTTTTTTAGTGATGGGATGGAGGCATCATTTACCGTCGCAAGTGAATCATGATATGTTGCTACAGGATATTGAAGCATCCTTTTATGTTTCTCCCGTGCTATTTTTGGTTCCTTTGGCGGTGATTGTTTTGATTGTTCTGAAAACACGCCCTTTGATAGCGCTATTTGCCGGTGTGGTTTTGGGCGCATTGGCGGCCATCATTTTTCAATATCCGCTACTGAAATCATTAGCCGGAAGTATGCATTTTTCTCCCGGCGAATTGTACCGCGTGATTATTCAAGCCATTGTAGGCGATGTACAAATTGATACCGGTCAACCTTTGTTGAAAAAATTGTTTTCCAGTGATGGAATGTCGGGTATGCTCTCCACCATTTGGTTGATTATCACTGCCATGTTTTTCGGCGGTGTGATGGAGGCTATTGGTGCGCTCAAGCGCATCAGCATTTTTCTATTACAAAGTCTCCGGGGTGTTTTCGGTTTATTTGCCGCCACAGACTTGACTTGTATTGTTTTTAACGCTACTGCCTCGGATCAATATTTGGCCATTGTTGTTCCCGGTAAGATGTATAAACAAGCCTATGATGATGCCGGATTGGCACCCGAAAATTTAAGCCGTACACTGGAAGATTCTGGGACGGTTACTTCCGTGTTGATTCCTTGGAACACGGGCGGAGCCTACAATTCCAAAGTTTTGGGGGTGAGCACGTATGATTATTTTATCTATGCTTTTTTCAATCTTTTGAGTCCTGTCATGACTTTGATTGTGGCTTATTTCGGTTTCAAAATAAGAAGAAAGAATCATTCGAAATCTTAGATTAAAGTTTGAGGTAAAACTAGAAGAAATCTAATCTAAATAACAGAATTACAACAATTTAAATTACGACTTTCCTCTCAAAATTTTGATTGGGAGCTTTGGATTTAAATTTTTGGCTTTATATTTGAATAATCTTTAATTAAAAAAAGCATGAGACGTTTATATTTTTTTCTTTTTGTTTTGGTTTTATGGGGTGGACAAACGATACAAGCGCAATCCATTCAAAAATCATTGGAGCAAAATGATGATATTCAAATGGTGATTATCACCAAAGATATGTTTTCCATTATCAATGAAGTTAATAATCATCCGGATAGAAAAAAATTCTATGAACAATTGAATTACATGGGAACTTTTTCGGGTTCATCAACGTCGGTGAAAAAAATCCAATCCGTTGCAAGCAAGTATATAGCCGACAAGCAGATGAAACTTCTCCTCAAGGCCAAAAAAACCGATAGAACGGCTACTATATATTATTTGCCTTCTTCCCGTCCGGGTTTTGCCAAGGAGTTGTTAATCACGATTTTTTATCCGCAAGAAATGAAAATTAAATTGTATCACGTTACCGGAAATATCAATCTGAAGAAAATTACGTTTTTGGCACTGCAATCCACTCAATTGGATTATGATATTTTGAAGCAAGCCGAACAAAAAACCCCCTGAAATTTGTCAAATCGGGCCAAATTTGACTAAAAGCATTATTTTGT
>JALVDN010000276.1 GCA_027008965.1 Flavobacteriales bacterium
ATATCCTGACAATCCGATTATTTTGTGCTATCCGCAACGCTTTCAAATGACAGGTTCTCCTACAATAAAATCAGTAGCACTTTGTAATTCCAAGTGAGCGAAGCTACGAGGAATCTCCGTGCCGGCGGGCGGAGTGGTATTCTTGTGAATCCATAGACTTCATAATCACATAGTAAAACCATAGGAAAGTTTATGCGGTTGCGTGTTAAATAATGTTAAGGATAAAATAAGATTATGTTAACCCGGATTTGAATTATATTCAAAATGCATCCAATAAATAAACAAGTAGTTTCAAAGCGTTACAATTTTCCGGTTTTCAGTGGTTAAAATTTTAGTTCTACTATTGAAAAATAAGTAGTAGGTGTATTTTAATGTAAAATAAAGAATACGTTAAATAAAATTTAACTTGTGTTTACTTGACTCGTATTTTTTTTACTTTATGCTTGTAACAAAAATCACCCGGAAGCCGTTGCGGCCGGACGGCGTTCCGGGGGGAAGGGTGGCCACCCGATGGTAAACCTGAACCGGCGTGAGGGCCGGATGTGATCTTTAAAATAATTGTTTAACCCAAAAAATTGAAAGTTATGAAAAAACAACATTTAATTTTTAATCCATTACTTATCATTATCGTATCATCATTAATTTTATTTGGTTCATGCGACAAAAAAGAAAAAAATTACACTGAAACAAATGATTCAACACTTATTGCTAAAAAAGAGGTGATTGATGCCAAAACATTGCAGCAAATACATCAAGACGTAATTGATGCATTTAACGAATCCAAACAACTGTATGAAGCCGGAATGGTTATAGGCGATACTACTTATGTGGAAGAATTGTATCTTAGCAATGTAGGATATGTAAACAATCATGGCTTAGAGTCATTGCTTCAACTAAACAATTTTAATGTTCAAATCTTGGATGCTTTCAGGTATTATATTAACAATGAATTTTCATCCGATATCTATTCGTCTTTGGCACAAAATTTTTATTTTAGCAGTTTAGAAGAAGTAAGGTTATTATTTGTTGCGGTGGAAAGCTTTAAAGTTATGTCTAGAAATATAAATAATAGTTTTCTAGATAATAATTACTATTCTAGATTAGATTGGGATTGCTTAGCTGCAATAGCTATAACATTAGGTATTACTGTCACGGTCGGCGTAACTACTGTTTGGGGGCTAATTTGGTTTATCGTGAGAAAAGGTTGGAGTTATTATGGTATATATAATCTCTGCTTATGAAAAATATAAGAAAGCGACTTTTATTTATTTTTTTGTTAACAAATTATATTGTTTTATTTGGTTTAATAATATTATATGTTTTAAATAAAAGTGAAATATTTTATATCACCCCTTCCGTAAACTTAACCATCTCCATTTTAGTCTATGAGTTATTATTGACCATCAAAAAAAATGGTAAAAATGGTAAAAAAGAAAAAGTGTATCAAAGATTAGAAATGCGAATCGCTTATGCTAGCGCTATCTTCTTCTTTTTTATGGAAGTATGGACTATTTATTTATTTGTCATAAAAGAAATAAGTGCATTTTACTTCTTTGCATTAGCAATGAGTATAGCCATGTCAATAGGTTTAATTGTTTATCAAATAGGTAAAATTTTAAGATCCAATAATTTAATTTAAACCGCCCATTCGGGCGGTTTTTTTAATACTGTAAATCTTTCACTCCACAAAAATATTCTTTTCGTCCTGCGAGCGGAAAAAATTCGAAAGGTTTCGTTGTAGGCGTTTTCAAAAAAGTATATTTTGATCATATTTCATCAAAATAAAATAAGCATTTGTATTTCTTGTTTATAATACAAAACAAATGAAAAATTAAACTTTGAAAAAATTCAATAGTTTTAATTGTCAAATTAACCCATGAACTCACCAACAAAACAAACCATGAAATCACACAAAGATTGGATCAGCCTGTTTTTATGGATTAGTTTGTTTTCTGTTGTCATTTGGGGTTGTTCTACAAATAGAAAATTATACTTGGGGAAACGTTATGTTAATGATAACCGAAGCCGACTAATAGATCTACTTTTATGGAGGCCGATTGTTTTAAAAACAAAAATAGAATTGTATGCTGACAGCACATATTATTATGAGACATGTGCCGTGAAAAGCTATGGAAAATGGAAAACCGACGGTCAAAAAGTCTATCTGTTTTGCGACACGATGTTTTATAAAATAGACAGTTTAAATTACATGCCTAAGTACATTAAATACTTGAAACATCATGAGCCTACAGACACTTTTTACATTAAAAAAAATAAATTAATCCAA
>JALVDN010000277.1 GCA_027008965.1 Flavobacteriales bacterium
AAAAGCACTTGAATTTGCCAAATTGAAAGAAGTTTGGAAAAACAACATGCTGAACAATCAAACCAAAAAAAGCATCCATGTTTTGGAAGTTCTACACAAAATGAAGGAAAAGGACAAAAAACTGACTTCCATGGCTTTGAAGCAAAAAAAATTAGAACAAAAAGCCAAATTCAGTTTTTATTTATGGCTTTTTACATTGGTTAGCAGTTTGCTCGGATTAGCCTTGGTGATATTGTTCTACAAATTAAGACAAAAAAATATTGAGTTGGAATTGGAAGAAAAAAACCAACAAATCTTATCACTTATCCAAAAAGAACATATGTATAAGGACAGTTTCACCGGTGATAGAAATGTGCAAGAGCAAATCAAAACACCGAAAGAAGATGAAATTTGTAAAAAATTCCTTATAAATGCCGATTTAACCAATCGTGAAAAAGAAATTTTCCAACTGATATGTCAAGGGAAAAACAACAAAGAAATTGCAAAAGAACTTTATATCAGTCTGAATACCGTCAAAACCCATGTTAGACACATCTATGATAAATTGAATGTTAAAAGCCGTTTGGATATTTTCAGTCAAATGGAAAATTAAATTCCGTTTATCCCAAGCATTTCCATTTCTTCCAAAACGACGAAAAGGGAATTAAATTTCTTCGCCAAAGACCGAAAATCAATTTAAAATAATAGGGATATACCCATATTCCATACAATTTTTTTATGACAGCCAATCTGGTTCGTATTTTTATATCCGTGTGCTGAATATGACTGGAGGTGAATGAAGGATGCTCCATAAAAGGCGAAACGCTTCCGGCATATAAAATTCGTACTCCCGAACGATGAAGTAATGTAAGCCAAATATAATTTTCCGAATCGGGATATTGGGCACCCAGCCCGAATTGTTCATCAAAAAAAATTCCTGACTTCAATATGGATTTTTTAAAACTTATTTGTGGTGAATAAACATAATCAAACCGTTTTAAATTTTTATCTTTGAATGGAAACCGCCCGAATAAACGTCCTTTTTCATCTTTCAAAGGAAAAATAATAACTTCATTATCATACAACTGATGATATTTCAAAACTTTCGTGTGAAAACCGGGTTCATATATCACATCATCATCAGCCAACATTAAAACATCTCCTTGTGCATGGGAAAGAGCCAGGTTTCTACTTTTGCTTATTCCTTTTTCTTTGGAATTAATTATACGAATATTTGAAGGTGCGGAAAAATCAGGAACATCATCATCCTCTGATATTTGATTAACAATTAAAATATCAAATCCTTCCGTCCCTCCGGGAAACATTTTTTTCAGGAATGTTAAATCTCTGCGGTTTTGGGTGGAAAGTAGTATTTCCAAAGTTGGGTTCATTGGGTTTGTTATCTTTGTAAAGATAATTGCTTTTTATGAAAATTCTACTCGCCGGGGAATATAGTTCACTACATAATCAACTGAAGGAAGGTCTTCAAGCATTGGGGCATGAAGTACATATTATTTCCACCGGAGATTATTTCAAAAACTATCCCAGCGATTTTGATGTCAAACCCCGTTTTTCATATCATCCGTTGGTTCAACTTCTTAGAAAAGGTTTATACAGACTAACCCATACCGATTTGGCAACCTATGAAACCGCATTCAGAATAAAAAAATTCATTCCTCATTTAAAAAACTACGACATTGTTCAGCTTATCAATATTTATCCTTTTGAAACACCTTTGAAAATTGAAATATCTATTCTGGAAAAGCTTTTTAAACAAAATGAAAAAAGTTTTGTACTTGCCTGCGGAGATGATTACATAACCAATAAATACTACCTCTCCGAACCGATGAAATATAATATTTTTACGCCTTTAAAAAACCAACCCGGGTTAAAAAAACATTACCGATACTCACTTAAATACGTTACGCCCCCGTTTCAAAAACTTCATCAATTCGTTGAACAAAACGTACGTGCTTTCATTCCCACGGATTTGGATTATGCCATTCCTTATAGAAATTACAACAAATCGGCTCCCATGATTCCCAATCCGGTGAATACGGATAAAATTCAGTATGATTTTCTTTCGTTAGATGATAAAATCGTCATTTTTCATGGTATCAACACATGGAATTATATCAAAAAAGGCAACCGTTTTTTCAGTGAAGCACTCGGCATTATCCGGGAAAAATTTGCTGACCGTGTAGAAATTATTGAAACAAAAGATCTCCCCTACACTTCATACATGGAAGCCGTCAAAAAAGCCCATATTTTGTTGGATCAGGTTTATTCCTATGACCAAGGATACAATGCGTTGAATGCCATGGCCATGGGGAAAGTGGTTTTTACGGGAGCCGAAAAAGAATTTACGGATTATTATAAATTGGACAAAAAGGTTTGCATCAATGCCCTACCCGATACCGACTATCTGGTGGATCAATTAAGCCGGTTGATTGAAAACCGCGAATTATTAAGGGAAATATCACAAAATGCCCGCAATTTTATTGAACAAGAACATCATTATATGAAAATAGCAAAAAAATATTTGACTACCTGGAAAGGTTTTTGAAATTCAAAAATTGGTTTTTGTCTCTCATATAATCTTCTTCTTTAAATTCACCCGAATTAACAACCAAACAAATGCTTCCACTGGAAAAATTTTCCAATTCCCGCCAAATTCCGGGTGGAATGAGTAATCCTTTATGCGGCCGGTTCAGATGAAAGGATTTTTTCTCTTTTCCGTCCTCCAAAATTACATCAAAACTTCCGCTGAGCGCAACAAGCAGTTCATATTGTTCATAATGTGCATGACCGCCGCGCTTTGCCCCCGACGGAACATCAAACAAATAATAAACCCTTTTCATCTCAAAAGGTAAAACTCCGTTTTGTATATATGCCAAATTGCCGCGATGGTCCTTCACCACCGGGATATCAATAACTCTTATGTCTTGCAAGGTGGAACTTTTACTCATAACGCAATGCTTCTATCGGACTGGCTTTGGAAGCCTTATAAGCAGGATATAATCCCGATAAAAAGGCCGTGATGAAAGTAATGATTAATCCCCACATGATGGCGTTCCACGGCATGACAAAATCCACATTGAACAAACGGGCAATACCCATTCCGAAAATTATTCCCAACAAAATACCCACCATGGCTCCCATCAATGCAATGAAAATGGTTTCCATAAAAAATTGCCACATAATGGCGGTGTTTGACGCTCCGATGGCTTTTCTAAGGCCTATTTCACGGATACGTTCCGTAACCGTCACCAACATAATATTCATCAGTGCGATGGAAGAGGCCAAAATGGTTATCAATCCGATGATAAAAGCCGCCGCTCTCAAAATGCCGGTAGTTTGATTGATTTCTTTCAAAGCTTCTTCGGTTCCAACCACTCCGAAATTATTTTCCTGAAAAGGCTTCAACTTACGCAATTTTCTCATCAATACAATGGCACGGTCTTGGGCATGGTTATAATCAGCCGGCTTTTCAACATAAACCCTGATTTCATAAACATGCCTCCTTCCACTAAAAATCTTACGCCCTAAAGTAATAGGCAGTAAAACAAAATTATCCTGACTTTCTCCGAATGTGGCACCTTTGGCTTTGGTTACACCAATCACCTTGAGTTTATACCCCTTATAAATAATGATCTTGCCCACAGGATTTTCTTTTCCAAATAAATTACGGGCCACATCCGGACCGATAACGGCTACATTTTTGTTTTGAGTTATTTCAGCCTGTGTAAAACCCCGTCCTTTATCTATTTCCGTTTGAGAAGTTGACAAATAATTTTCATCCACACCCGATACCCGCACATTTTCACCTGTTTCTTCTTCTCCGGATGTAAATTTACCACGTGTTGTTCCGGTAAACGAAACGGAAACCAAAGCACCCGGGAAATCATATTTTCTTTTAAACATCATCGCTTCTTTATAGGTTATGGGCGGATTAGGTGATCTTCTGAAAAAATGCCCTCTATTGTTTTGAAGCAATGAATTTTCATAACGCTTGATGAAGAAACTTTTGGCTCCAATGGCTTGTAAATTTTTAGTGAACGTATGGTTGATAGCTTCCACTACGGTAAGTGTCCCGACCAAAGACAAAATCCCGATGGCAATAATGAAAATGGTTATAAAAGACCTGAGTTTATATGACTTAACGGCCGAAAAGGCCTGCCTGCGGTATTCTTGAAGTAAAACCCATATTTTTTTGAGCCGTTCCACTTGATAAAACTAATCATTTTTGTGATTTCATCCTAATTTATTCCATTCTTTCCAAAAGCCCGGAAATGATTTGATCACATTATTTTTATCATGAATATCCAAGCCGGGAAAAATTTTTTGCATCACGGCAAATGACATCGTCATACGGTGGTCTTTATAAGTTTCAATTCCTTCATTGGGAAAAACCAAATTCTTTGGCGGAAGTATTTCCAAACTGTCATCCGTTGCTTCTACTTTGGCTCCAAATTTCTTTAATTCGTTTTTAAGCGCTTGTATTCTATCTGTTTCTTTGATGCGTAAGGTTTTTAAACCCGTCAACCTGCAAGGTATTTTTCTGGCTAAACATGTAACCGCAACCGTTTGAGCCAAATCCGGATTCAATAGGAAATCCGCTTCAAAAAAATCTGTAGAGTCTATGTTTTTTTGTTTAAGGAATAAGCCACTCTCCGTAAAGGTGTTTTCCACGCCCAATTTTTTATAGATTTCAACAACGTGACGGTCTCCTTGCACGGAATGAGGTTTGAAATTTAATAACAAAACGGGTTTTCCGGTCACGGAAGTATAGGAAAAAAAATAGGACGCCGCACTCCAATCGGGTTCCACTTCCATAACTTTTTTTTCTATCCGGGAAGTAGAAGGGACGTAAATTTTATCCTTGGATATTTGTACGTCTATATCTAAATCATGCATCATTGAAGCCGTCATTCGAATATAAGAAACGGAAACCGGACTTTTCTTTAAATGTATGGTTAATCCTCCGGGATTTTTCATGCCAACCAACATCAATGCACTGATAAACTGACTGCTCACATCCGAACGGATTTCTACAGAAGAAGATATAAACGATGAAGGGAAAATCCGAAGAGGTGGAAATCCTTCTTTCTCCAAATACTCAATTTTAGCTCCCAAATGTCTCAATGCTTCCACCAAAGCACCCACGGGTCTTTGTTTCATCCGTTCAGAACCGGTTAATGTCACAGGATTTGGAGTGTGAAAAGGCAAAAAAGCGGTCAAAAATCTGAAGGCCGTTCCGGCATCTTTAACATCCCTGATATGCTCATCACTCTCAAGGGCATTTTTTAATAAAACGGTATCTCGCGCCGTAGATAAGTTTTTGATTTGTATGCTTCCGGGAAATTGAGCCGCCAAAATTAACAATCTATTGGAAATACTTTTGGACGCAGGGATATTTATTTCCGGAACACGATTCATCCTCTTCCCGTCATTTTCAGATATTCTTCCTCGCTGATGATGGGAATACCTAACTGTTGTGCTTTGCTCACTTTGGACGGACCGGGTTTTTCACCCGCCAACAGATAATCGGTTTTACTGCTCACGGAACTGGCCACTACTCCACCGTGACGTTCTATGTCTTCTTTGATTTCGTCGCGCGAAAAATGCTTGAAAGTACCACTTACAACAAAACGTTTGCCCTGCAATATATAGCTTGTTTTCTCGTCTTTTAATTCCATCTGCAATCCGGCTTTTCTCAAGCGTTTTATCAGTTCCCTGTTTTCAGGATTGGAAAAATATTTAATAATACTGTCGGCCACTACTTCACCCACATCCTCCACTTCCATTAATTCTTCTTTGGTGGCTTGCATCAACCGGTCAAAAGATTTGAATTTTTGCATCAGTTTTTTGGCGGTGGCCTCCCCTACGTGTTTTATTCCCAAAGCATAAAGCAATTTGTCCGCCGGACGCTCTTTTGATTTTTCAATGCCTTTGAGAATATTTTCAGCAGTTTTGTCTTTCACACCTTCCAGTTTCAATAGATCTTCTTTGGTCAAATCATAAAAATCGGCCGGGTTACGCACCAAACCCGCATCATATAAATCGGAAACGGTCTCTTTGCCCAATCCTTCAATATTCATAGCCGAACGACTGACAAAATGCTCCAATGCGGCTTTTTGTTGCGGAGCGCATCCTGCTGTATTCACACAATAGTAATTGGCATCAATTTTCACCAAGGGAGTGCCGCAAACCGGACAAACTTTTATAAATTCAATGGGTTTGGCGCCGGGTTTTCTCTTGGATTTATCCACCCCGACAATTTGTGGAATAACTTCTCCGGCTTTCTCCACATACACCGTATCCCCTTCATGCAAATCCAATTGCTTCATGATATCTTCATTGTGCAGTGATGCCCTTTGAACAACAGTTCCACCCAGCAATACAGGTTCCAATACGGCCACAGGCGTCACTTTTCCCGTACGTCCCACTTGAAATTCCACGCGTAATAATTTGGTGGCCTTTCTTTCGGCGGGAAATTTATATGCTATCGCCCAACGGGGATATTTGGAGGTATAACCCAGCTTTTCTTGAATCTTGAATTCGTTTACCTTGATAACAATGCCGTCCAATTGATAAGGGAAATCAAAACGTTTTACTTCCCACAAGGTGATAAATTCAAAAATCCCGTCGATATCTTTGTATTTGGCAAAAGTTCCGTCGATAACTAAAAATCCCCATTCCTTTAATTTTTTCAGGGCGTCATATTGATTGTCCACAGGCATATTTTCACTCAACATTTGCCAGGGAATGAAATCCAAATTTCTTTCGGCCACTATCTTGCTGTCTTGCAATTTAAGGGTTCCGCTTGCCAAATTTCTCGGGTTCATGTAGGGTTCTTCGCCGGCTTTTTCACGTTCTTTATTGATTTTCTCAAAATTCTCATATGAAAGTAAAACTTCGCCACGCACAAAAAGTTCTTCTGGAACATCTTCGGCTTCTAGTACCAAAGGAAGCGTGCGAATAGTTCGTGCATTGGGTGTGACATCATCTCCTTGAATTCCGTCGCCACGGGTGATGGCTTCCGTAAATCTACCGTTTTGATATTCCACACTCAACGAGGTACCGTCGTATTTCAATTCCACCGAAAAACTAAAAGGTTCGTCCACCAACCGTTTGATTCTGTTTATCCATTCCTTGACCTCTTCATAGGAATACGTATTGTCAAGGGAAAACATGGAGTATTTGTGCTGTTTGACCGGAAAAATTTTGGTCACAAACCCGCCCACTCTTTTGGTGGGTGAATTGGGATCGTCAAACTCGGGATATTTTTTTTCCAGTTCTTCCAATTCTTTCATCAGCATATCAAACTCATAATCCGAAATACTGGGACGATCCAATACATAATATTCATAATTATATCGGTGCAATAGTTTGCGCAATTCTTCAATCCGTTTACGGGCTTGTTCTTTGGTCATAGCAGTTGTATTTTAATCTTTCTTCAAGGGAAATTTTTCCACGATATGCCACTGTTTTTTTTCGTGCTTCAAAAGATAAACATAATCCATCAAAAAATGTGCTTCAAAATTGAAGGAACTGAAATAATCCCATGCTTCTTGAAAAATTTCTTCTTTCAAATCCTTGAATGCAACAGTTATATGCGGATGAAACCTGTTGGGTTTCTTATAAAAAGGAAAATGATTCTTAAAAAAATCAAATAACGCTTGCTGAAATTTATTGAATTCTTCCCGGGGCAACACATCCACAAAAATGACTCTCTTGCCGAATTTATCAAAGTTTTTTAACTCCAACCCCAACGGGGAAAATACTTCCACAAATTTTTTCAATGCCTCGCTGAAGTTATCTATTTCTTCATCCGTAGCATAAAAAGGAGGGATGAGCGTTATATGAGCCGGCGAGTTCAATGAATGATATGAACCGAAACGTTCGCCCGCTTGCCGTTTCAAATCCATCATTTCGGACTGAAGCGGGTCGGGCGGAATGGCCGCCAAAAAATACAAACGTTTAGGAGCGGCTTTCTTCATCGGCATAGAATTCTACCGGGTCACAAGTGCAATGCAAATGCCTGTCGCCATAGGCTTCGTCTACTCGTGCCACAGACGGCCAAATTTTATTTTCTGCAACGAATTTCAAGGGAAAAGCGGCTTCCTTGCGGGAATAACCGTGAAACCACATTTCAGCCGTCACTTCTTCCTGTGTATGGGGTGCATTCACCAACGGATTGTCCGTATTTTCAGGTTCACATTGATCAATTTCTTCAAATATTTTTTTCATCACTTCGGCAAACCGGTCGAGTTCCTCTTTGTTTTCGCTTTCGGTAGGTTCAATCATCAGCGTTCCTGCCACCGGGAAAGAAACCGTAGGCGCATGATAGCCGAAATCCATCAAGCGTTTGGCCACATCCATTACCTGAATTCCGTTTGATTTATAAGGTCTGAAGTCGGCAATGAACTCATGGGCCACTCTTCCTTTCTCGCCTTTGTATAAAGTGGGAAAATACGGACTGATTTTCTTTTCCAAATAATTGGCATTCAAAATGGCTATTTCTGACATTTTCTTCAATCCGTCTGCACCGGCCAACCGGATATAAGCATAAGAAATGGACATCACTCCCGCCGATCCCCAAGGCGCCGATGCCACTTGACGGCCTTTTTCTCCACCCGTTTTGATCAATACATGCGATGGCAGATAGGGCGCCAAAAACGATTTGACGGCAATGGGACCCACACCCGGTCCACCGCCTCCATGCGGAATGGCAAAAGTTTTATGCAAATTGAGATGCAACACATCCGCACCAATTTTGGCGGGCGAAGTCAATCCGGTTTGTGCGTTCATATTGGCGCCGTCCATATACACCAATCCGCCGTAGCGGTGAACCGTTTCCGTTATCTTGACAATATCTTTTTCAAA
>JALVDN010000278.1 GCA_027008965.1 Flavobacteriales bacterium
CGATAAAAAATGGGAACATGAAAAATCGAATTGCCATCTTGCTCGGTTTGACACTGATGGTCGGCACAAGCGCCCGACCACAGAATTTAGACTCATTGATAGCCCTTTATGTGGCTGAATACGATTCCGCAGGGCTTGTGTATTTTAAGCCAAACACGGTAATGCCCGGACAGCTTTATCAGATGTATCAGCTTGTCACAGGAGATACGCTGCACAAACTTGTCCTGAAGAAACAATGGACGGACTCGATGCTGGGCATGCAGCACTACCGATATCAGGAGACATTCCGGAACCTCCGGGTGGAAGGAGCGGAATATTCCGAGCATGCGAACCAGGACGGCTATCTGGTATTCGCCAATGGAAAGGTGGCCCAGTTCGAGTCGGATATGACCGCCCGGCCCACCTATTCAGAAGAGGCTGCATTGAACAACCTGTTGGCCACCATGCCCGACCATTACTTTGCATGGATGGATGCTGACATGGAGCAAGACCTCAAAAATGATCTGGGAGACTCAAACGCCACCTATTATCCGGACGGCGAATTGCTGTGGGCATTGGACGATTACCGGGACCTCGGCTGGAATATTCCCGTTTCAAAATACCGATTGGCATGGCGTTTTGAAATCTTATCCTTGGCGCCATCCTTCTATAAAGCTTTCTATGTAGATGCCTACACGGGAGAAATCTTCCGTGAAGAGGAGCTCATACATACTGACGGACCGGCAAATATCCTCACGCAGGGGACTAAGATTATTGATACAAAAAGAACAATATGGCCATTTTGGCGCAAAAGATATATTTTGCGGGCAAATGATAATCATCGGAAAATTCATACCAAATATCTTCAATGGGATTCGGCGGGCTATATGACCAGGTCGTGGTCAAGGCTTCCACAAGTTGAAGATGATGATGATAATTGGGGATACAGCCATCAAAAAGCAACTACTGCGCACTGGATGGTAACGCAGGCCTGGGATTTTTTCGCAAGCAGTCCCTATAAACGACGAGGACCTTCCGGCAGAAAACGCATTGTAAGAGTGTGGGTGGATACCACAGGCGTTACAAAAAGTGCTTATTATTATTATGATGCAAGAGACAATATTGTTTTTGGAGAATGGATAAATGGAGGTTACTTTGCCGTGGTAGATGTGGCAGGACATGAATATACCCACGGAGTTATTCAGTACACTTCTAATTTGGTCTATGCTTTTGAACCAGGGGCCTTAAATGAATCATTCGCCGATATTTTTGGGTTTATGGTGGAAAGGTTTGCCGAAGGAGGGGTAAGTGACTGGTTAATCGGAGAAGATGTGGACACCTTAGCCATTGTCAGACGCTCTTTAAGTAATCCAAAGAGCATGGGAATGCATTCCTTGGGACAAAACAATTGCGATAGTGATAGCATAGCTGTAGGACAGCCGGATACTTATAAGGGCACATTTTGGTATAATGGAGGGGGGCAATGTGATAGGGGAGGGGTGCATATTAACTCAGGCGTTCAAAACTTCTGGTTTTATCTGTTAGCCAATGGCGGGACGGGAGTCAATGATAATGGCGACAGCTATAACATTCAGGGCATCGGCAT
>JALVDN010000279.1 GCA_027008965.1 Flavobacteriales bacterium
TTCTTGGCTAAAAGTCTTTTTGTCCGAAATTCAAAAGAAAAACATTTATCCTGTCAAACTAATGATTTTTCAGCTATCTTACTCCTAAAAATGCAAAAAAAGAAAGACCGTCTTTTTAGACGGCCTCCGACGAGGAATCTCATTTTTTGTCAAATTTATTTGAGATTTCTCAGTCGCTCGTACCTCGCTCCTTCGAAATGACAAGCTCTCCTACAATAAAATCAGTAGCACATTTAATCCAAATCTAAAATCTCACATCGCTTATCGATGTACGATATTCCCATCAAGCGCCGGCGGGCGAAGTGGTATCCTTTTGAAGGCGAAGCCTAGCGGATGTTTGGCCGAGGAGGCTCGCCGGCGAATGTCGGGAGACCCCGCAGGCCCATATTACATCCGCAGGCTGAGCCAAAAAAGATTTAAACGGAGCACGCCAAAGGGCGCCCGAAAAATTATTCAAAGTTTTGGCGAGATCTAATCAAAGAAAATTTTTTAACTTGCTGTAATAATCAAAAACTATGATATATCGAATAAGGGTTTCTGCGGCCACGGGTGACAAGCCGGTTTATAGAGATATGGAAGTGAAGTCCGATTCCACTTTGGAAGAGTTGCATGATATGATTTGGCAATCTTTCGGGTTGGATGGCAATGAATTGGCTTCGTTTTATACGACGGATGATGAATTTCATTTGATTGATGAGATACCGTTGATGCCCATGGAACAAGGATTGCAATCCAAGGTGATGCACAACACGATGGTGGAAGATGTTTTAAACAGGGAAAATCCGCGGTTGATTTATATTTATGATTTTTTGAATATGTGGCAATTTTTGGTGGAATTGTTGGAAGAAGGACCGGAAATTCCGGGTCAATCCTACCCGAATTTGGTGTATGCACATGGTCAACTGCCGGAAACTCCGCCCGATCCGGGATTTGAAATAGAAGATTTGAGTGAACCGGGTTTGGATGATGAAGGTTTTTTTAGAGACCCGGATGATCCTTTCGGCGATTTTTATGATTATAATGATGATGAGTGGAACTGATGTATATCACTCCGGCATATTACGGTTTTTTTGAGCGTTTGGAGAAAAATATGAACCGTGATTGGTTCAAGGCGCATAAGGATGAATTTGACCGGGATGTTTTTTATCCTTTTAAGGAGTTAACCGAGCGGGTGATTGAGAAAAGTCGTGAGGTGGATGCGGGCATTCAGTTGGATTTTAAACAGGCGGCCTTCAGGATTTACAGGGATACACGGTTTTCAAAAGACAAGTCGCCTTATAAGTTGTGGATGGGGGCGGCCGTGAGCAGAATAGGCAGAAAAAATACCATGTATCCCGAAATTTATTTTCAGTTCGGTTTGCATGAAAATTTTATTGCGGGTGGATTATACCGGCCGGATAAACAGGTTTTGGTCAAAATTAGGCAAGCCATTCATGAACGTCCGGAAATGTTGGATGAAATTCATCATGACGAGCGGTTGAGAAAATATTTTCCGGCGGGTTTGCAGGGTGATAAGAATAAGCGTTTACCTTTAAAAGAATGGATGGAAACGGCCCGGAAACAACCTTTTATTTTGAATAAAAATTTTTATACGTTCAAAACCTTATCACGCGAGGAAGTCATGCGGGAAGATTTGGATGATTTTATTGTGGACCATTTCCGTGCTATGGAAAAATGGAACCGGTTTTTGATGGATGTTCTTGAAAATCAATAGTCGCCCAAAGTTTCGGGGAGTTGGGACAAGGCTTTTTGTAGTTGCTCGTCGTTGAGGGGTTTTCCGTGCCAACGATAATCGCCTTCCATGAAATCAACTCCGTAACCCATTTTGGTATGAAGGATAACGGCAACGGGTTTTCCTTTTCCGGTTAATGATTTGGCTTGTTTCAAACCTTTGATGACTTCGTCCAGGTTATTTCCTTGTTTGATTTCCACTACTTCCCAGTCAAAAGCCGAGAGTTTGGCTTTGAGATCGCCCAAGCTCAAGACTTCATCCACCGGTCCGTCTATTTGGGCATTGTTATAGTCAATGGTGGAAATGATATTATCTACGCCTTTGGATCCGGCATAGAGCAATGCTTCCCAGATTTGTCCTTCTTGAAATTCGCCGTCGCCATGGAGGGTCCATACAAGATGCGGGTCACGGTTGAGTTTTTTTCCTTGGGCTACGCCTAATGCTACGGAAAGCCCTTGTCCGAGTGAGCCTGTGGCTACTCGCACGCCGGGCAAACGATTGTGAACAGAAGGATGGCCTTGCAAGCGTGAACCTAGTTTTCGGAATGTG
>JALVDN010000280.1 GCA_027008965.1 Flavobacteriales bacterium
CGCCTTCAAAAGGATACCACTTCGCCCGCCGGCGCGGTGAGATTCCTCGTCGCTTCGCTCCGACGGAATGACAATGCGCTACTGATTTTATTGAACGAGAGCGTGTCATTCCGATGGAGCGATCAACGGGAGCGACGAGGAATCTCAAAAAAACAATATATCAATGAGATTTCCCGCATTCGATTGAACTGACCGGTACGAATGAAACATAGCCGGCGGGGAGACAAGCCTTGGCGCAGGCTCTCCCGCCGCCCGAGGCGACCGCTGGGCGCCGAGGGTGCGGAGTGAAACACCCGTAGGGCGGTTCACGAAGCCCGGAGGCGAGACGAAAGCCCTTTTTGGGATGTAGCGATGAAGGGCTTGAAGGCTCGCCGGAGAGCAGGCAAGACGCCACGGCGAGCCGGCGGGTTGCGAGCCGTTGGCGGCTTGACGCCTTTTCATTTAAACAAAAAAATTAATATATAATTAAGATGAAAAACAATTTTTTTCGGGTTGAAAATCATACCTTTGAAGTAGAATTGTGATACTCTAAAATCCAATCGAATGCAACGAAATTTCTTTTATTTCCTGATGCTTATTTTTTTCCCGTTTTACGGTTTTTCACAAGACACGAATTCAAAATTTATTCCTTCATATACATTTAATGGCAGAATTCAAGCGGATTATGAATATCATACGCGTGCCCAAACAGGAGATACCTTTAATGCTTTTGAATTCAGAAGATTATACTTGTCTGTTAAAGGGAAAATGCATCCTCAAGTAAGCTATAAAATGGAAGTCAATTTGGCGCGGGCGCACATTATTTTCAATGATATGTATATCCAATTTCATGGAGGAAAATGGGGTGATTTCGGCATCGGAAGTATGGTTGAACCCGCGGGATTGAATATTGAAACGAGCAGTAAATACATCACTTTTAATGAACGTTCGATGCTCACTTCCTTGCAAAATCACAGGTGGGGGGCCGGATTGCATTATGAAAATTTTCATTTGTTGAATGGTTTTGCCGGTTTTCAAGTGGCACTCACCAACAATGGTCGGCCGGATGAAGGTTTTATTGATAAAAACATGGAAAAAGGCCAAAATTTTGTAGTAAGACTCACGGCAACACTTGTAAAAAAACCTAAGAAGGGACATCTTATACACTTGGGCGTGAATTACGCTAGCCGTCCGGCCAAAGATTTGTCTTTCAGGCCCGAAAATCATTTGGGAAACAAGTATACATACGAATTTCCGGATGCAACAAGAAGATTTGAAACCGGCGTTGAATGGGCGGGTGTTTACAACAATTTTTCGCTTCAAGGGGAATGGAAACGTCAAATTCACACGAACCGGCTTGACAAGCGCTATTTTATAACAGGCTATTATGGTTTTATGAGTTATTTTGTAACCGGCGAAAGCCGGCCATACAAAAATGGGGCTTTCGGCAGGGTTCGTCCGATCCGTGATGTTTTTGATGGAGGTTTCGGGGCGATAGAGCTGATGGCCCGGTTTTCAAATATGCAAGCGTCCGCTGATGTTAGGGATGTCAATCCGTTGATGCCCGGGCGGGTTTCCAATTGGAGTTTGGGTTTCAATTGGTATTTGTCTTCTCATCTGGCCTTCAAATATAATTTCAATATCACTGATGATCAGCAAACAGCTTTGGGTAAATTATTTGCTCATTTGGTGAGAATTCAAATTGATTTTTAGAAGAAATCTACTCCAAATATTTGGCCACAATGGGCAAACGGCGTCCCATGCCGAATGCTTTGGGGCTAACACGCAGAATGGGCGGTGTTTGATAGCGTTTAAACTCGTTGCGGTTGACCATTTTCAAAACACGGTGAACCAAAGCCGGGTCAAATCCTTCTTGAATGATTTCATGCGGTCCTTTTCTTTCTTCAATATATTTTTTGAGAACCGGCTCCAAAATTTCATAGGGAGGAAGTGAGTCTGTGTCTTTTTGATCCGGACGTAATTCTGCCGATGGAGGTTTGGTGAGAATGTTTTGTGGAATGACATGATTGAACTTTTTGTTGATGTATCTCGCCAATTCATATACTTGCGTTTTATACAAATCGCCTATGACTGACAATCCTCCGGCCATGTCACCGTAAAGCGTGCCGTAGCCTACCGCCAATTCGCTTTTGTTGCTTGTATTTAGCAAAATGTTACCATATTTATTGGATACGGCCATCAAATAAATCATCCGGATTCTTGCCTGAATGTTTTCTTCGGCAATACTGATGTTTTTTCCGATTGATAAGGGAGATAATTCCTCCAAAATTT
>JALVDN010000281.1 GCA_027008965.1 Flavobacteriales bacterium
AGGATATCACTTCGCCCGCCGGCGCTTGATGGGAATATAGAACATCGATTAACGATGTAAGATTTTAGAATTGGATTAAACATCCTACTGATTTTATTGAAGGAGAGCTTTTCATTACAAGGAGTGAACAAAGTGAACGACTGAGAAATCTCATTAAAAAATTTCCTGCGGGGAGACAAGCCTTAAGGCGCAGGCTCTCCCGCCGCAAGAGGTGAGACGGCTTTATCCGGCTCACCGGCTATCTGAGGAGACAAAGGCCGCCGAGCGAAGCGAGGCGGCACGATGGCTCCGAGGCCTGTGACATGAAACGTCCGAAGGGCGGTTCATGGAGCTTTTAGCTGAAACCGGCACCGTCCGGGTTCAGCGAGTGCGCAGCAAGACAAGGCGGTGTTTGGAATTCAGGCCGGCATCCGCCGAAGGCTTGCGAGCATGCGAGGGAAAACAAGCGCGGCGTTTGCGTTTGGGCATCAGGGAAGCGCTGGTTTCCCGAGCCGTCCGACAAGCGCGGAGCCCGGAGCGAAGCGGAGGGCGAAGGGCTTGGAGGCGTTACGGAGCAAGACGCACGCCGGAGCGATAGCGGAGGCGGGCCGGCTTGCGGAGTCCGGAGGGAGACAAAAGCGTGTTGTTGGGTTTTTAGTGTTTGAAGCTTTTGGCTCCCGGAGGTGCGGAGTGAAACGCCCGCAGGGTGGTTCACGGAGCCTGAAGCCCAAACAAGCGCCAGCGCAGGTTGGGCGACTTATGTAGCAAGACTTTGTTTGAAAAGGCTTGCGGAGTGGCGGAATGAAACGCCTGCAGGGCGGTTCATGAAGCCTGAAGCCCGAACAAGCGATAGCGCCGGTCGGGCGAAACACAAAAAAATCATCATCTAGCCACATGGCGTAGCGTGAAATAATGCAGGGATTCAAATAAAAAGTCTTAGTTTTGCATGCTTGTTATGAAAAACATTTTGGATACGGAAGGAAAACTTTTGCCGGTGATGGAAACCTTTGTTTCCATTCAGGGAGAAGGCTATCATACGGGTTTGGCCAGTTTTTTTATACGGATTGGCGGATGTGATGTGGGATGCCATTGGTGTGATGTGAAGGAAAGTTGGAATCCGGATTTGTTTCCGCCGGTTGAAGTGGATGAGCTTGTAGGAAAAATACCCGGAGAAATTGAAACGGTCATTATCACCGGCGGGGAGCCTTTGAATTATAATTTGGAATATCTCACCCGGAAATTGAAACAAATGGGAAAGACCATACACTTGGAAACCTCCGGATCAAAGGATTTAACCGGAACCTTTGACTGGATTTGCCTCTCACCCAAAAAATTTGAACCGCCCTTGAAAAACATTTATGCACAAGCCGATGAACTCAAGATTATTGTTTTCAATACATCGGATTTTGATTTTGCCCGTCAGGAAGCCCGGAAAGTTTCCCGGGAGACCAAATTATTCTTGCAACCCGAATGGAGTAGGCGTGATAAGGTTCTACCGCTGATTGTTGATTTTATCAAACAAAATCCCCGGTGGAAATTATCGTTGCAAACGCATAAGTATATAGGTTTGCCTTAAGGGTTTAAAAGTAGTTGATAAAGGGAATTTAATAAAAACTGATTTGCTTGGCATTTTTAAATAAGTTTTTTTAGTATATTTGTGTTAAAACAACAAAAAACAAAGCAATGAAGAAATTAAAGCTACTTTTACTAAGCCTGATTGCCACATCATTGTGGGGTATTCAAGCACAAAACAGCACGTATCCCTGGCAATTTAATATAGGTACGAACGCCGTGGATTTTTATCCCGCTTCCGATGGAAGTGATCCTTATCTGGGAGGAAAACTTTTTGATAGTTACTTCAATCTGAGAGATCACTACAATATTGCCTATGCAATAAGTGAGTTTCAAGTAGGCCGTTATTTGGGAAGCAACTTTAGTGTTATCGGTAAACTCACTGCCAATGATATCACCCGGTACGGGAAAAAAGATGTTCAAAATGCTTATTGGGGACTTGATTTAAATCTGAAATATGCCTTTTTTAATAAAAAATTCGACCCCTATCTTTTGTTTGGTGGCGGATATACTTGGTATGGAAGAAATGACGGTGGAAATTTGAACGGAGGTTTGGGTTTCAATTATTGGTTTGGCGACAACTTCGGCTTGTATGTGGAAAGTGTTTACAAAAAAACCTTTGATCCCAACGTGCATGACTATTTCCAACACAGTGCCGGTATAACCATGCGTTTCGGCGCTAAAGATACCGACAAAGACGGCATT
>JALVDN010000282.1 GCA_027008965.1 Flavobacteriales bacterium
TCCATTTTTTCATTGTCAAGCATATATTGCTTTCCTTGCTTATCTCTCAAAACAGTGTCCAGGATTTTGAAATATGTTTGTTTGAAATTTGAGCCGTGAAGTGATTCTTCAAAGATTTTTTCCTGAAGTTGTTGTTGTTTTTGATTATTAAAAGTGTTTATCCATGCGAAAATCAGAAAAAGAAAAATAGTTGTTTGAATGAAAAGTTTATAAGGATGCGTATATTTTTTTCGTTTTCCGTTGATGAATTCCAAAGCGTACCTGTGCGGACGAAAGATGGTAAACCATAAACTTTTGGCAAAGGAACTTTCAAGTGAAATGAATGAATTGAACCATTCGCCGAGATAGTTTTTTAGGCTTAATCGTTTAATATCGGTTTTTTGTCCGCACCGGGGACAAAAACGCTCTTCACCATGAAGCGGATTTTCACAGTTCAGACAATGTTTATCCATACATGCAAGATAATGAAACTTGCGAGTCTGTTACATGACGAATTTAAAAAATGATGAAAAATTATTCAGGTTTATCTAAAATAGACCCGTATTTTCGGATGGCCCACTTGACCCAGAAGTATGCCAAAACAATGATAAAAGGCCAGGTGATGAAATGTATCAAGCCGTATGTGATATAATTTTCCATATCAATAAGTATTTTCTTCTTTGGCGAGTTCTTCTTTATCCATTTTGTGACTGTCCAAGGCTTTCCAAGCCCATGCAATATAGGCCAATACAAACGGTACCATCAAGGAAACATAAGCCATCACCATAAGGGTGAACTTACTGCTCGAGCTGTTGTAAATGGTCAATGAGCTTTGCAAGTCGTAAAGGGAAGGATAATAAGCCGTGTGGTTAAAACCGGCCAAAAAGAACAGGCTCATAACGGTGATGACCGTTCCGAAGCCGGTAAACCAAAAGGCCTTCTCGCTTCTTTTGAAAACGCCGGTGAATAATCCGTATAAAACGCCCACCAAACCTATGAGCAGGAAAATCAATAGCCATGGTTGTTCAATCAGGTTGTGCAGATATTTGTATGCTTCCATAAATACCTTTCCGGATGAATTTACCGCAAATCCTTGAATGAATAGCAAGCGAATGAACCATGCCAAAAAGAAGATTAAAAAAAGCAGGCTATTGATTTTCAGTTTTTGATGCGTACGCTCTAAAATACTTTTTTCGCCTACATTTTTTTGAATATAAAGTAAAGCCAAAACTCTGGCTAAAAAAAGCACGGCAAGTCCTAAAAGAATATTTTGAAAAAATGCGGCGTTTTCTGTCATCCAAAGGGCTTCCAATCCGTGCCAAGGAGTTTGCCATTGTGAAATGATGGTTTCCATATTGGAACCCATTTTGACAATGCTGGTTTTGTCAATACTAAACATGTTTCCCGTAAAAAAGGTGGAAACGGCCACACCTAAAAGAAATGGTGCTACATACCCATTGATTTTCAAGAACAATTCAAAAGTTTTCTTGCCAAGAAAATTGTTTTTCTTTTTGCGGTATTCGTATGAAACAGCTTGCATAATAAAAGCAAAAAGTATAATAATCCAAACCCAGTATGCTCCTCCAAAGCTAGTTGAGTAGAACAAAGGAAACGAAGCAAAAAACGCTCCGCCGAAAGTCACCAGTGTAGTAAATGTAGTTTCCCATTTATGTCCAACTGTGTTAATGATAATATCCTTTTCGGTTTCGTTTTCACTAAGAGAGTCAAATAAAGTCTGTCCGCCTTGAACAAACAGAAGAAATACCAAAAATCCACCCAACAAGGCGATGATAACCCACCAATACACTTGTAGTTGTTCGTATGTCATGCTTTCAAACATCTTTTTTTATTTTTTTATTCGTTAAAACCCTTTTTTATTTCCGAAGTCATAATTTTGATTTCGGCAATCAATAAACCCGTGAACACAATCACAAATAAGAAGAAAGTAATCATCACGTTAGTAGAACTGTTTTTAGACACGGCAATGAAATGCGGCATCAAATCTTGAATGACCCAAGGCATTCTACCGGCTTCGGCGGTGATCCAACCTAATTCTTGGGCGATTAAACCGAGAGGAAGACCCGCCAATCCCAGTTTTAAAAGCCATTTTTTGTGTTGTATTTTTCCTTTGATCACATAATAATACACCAACACGAAAAATATCAAAAACCAAATACCTAAAACTACCATTGTGTGGAAAGACATAAAAGTTATGGTCACCGGCGGCACCAATTCATCCAAGGGCCTTCCATCAAAATATCCATAGCCG
>JALVDN010000283.1 GCA_027008965.1 Flavobacteriales bacterium
GGGTTGCGAAATGGTTTGTCCTTCCCCGATGGGCAACGGCCGGTCTTCATAAGCAAATTGTCTGAGTGCCGGCTCAATAAAAAGATGCCGCGGCACTTTGCCAATGGCTTCCAATACTCTTTTGTCTGTAATTCCTTTTTCCCGGATGATTTCCACCAATCTTTCTCGCGGTCCGTAGTATTTTAATTCTTCCAAATCGGTATTCATATACTTTTATTTTTTTGAATAAGCATCAAGCCGTCGCGAAGCGGAAGAAAATAACCCACCAAATCTTTATCGTTTTTCACAAGCCGGTTGAATTCAGCAATGGCTTGACTGGCTTCATCACGCGGATTTAAAACTTTCCCGCTCCACCAAACATTATCTGCCACCCAAAGTGTGTTTTCTTTCAACAAAGGTTTGATTAACCTGTAATATTCCGGATAGTTTTCTTTATCGGCATCCAAAAAAATAAAATCGAATTTTTCGCTCAGGCCGGATAAATATTCTATCGCGTTTTTTTGTATCAATTCAATTTGTCGTTCAAAACCGGATTTTTTGATAAATTCTTTGGCCAAAAGTGTATTTTTTTCATCTATCTCTAATGTAATAATTTTTCCTCCCTTTGTCAAGGCGCTTGCCATGGCAATGCTGGAATAAGCGGTGAAGGTGCCTATTTCCAAAACATGTTCGGCGCGGGTCAGTCTGATCAGGAAATGAAGTAATCCGGCTTGAATTCTACCGCTCAACATTTGCGGGTAGGTGGTTTTCAAAAAGGTTTGGCGTTCTATTTCATCCAATACCGGCGGAAGAAAAGACGTAAATTCTTCCGCATAATTTTCCAATTCAAAGGGTAGTTGTATCATGAATGTGGTTTTTTTATAAATGGAATGATTTCATGTTCATCCAGTGCATATTTTTTTATTTCATCCTCCGAACAAAAACTTTTTACTTCAACCGCATTTACCTCAAATCCCGTTTCTTCCAAGCGCTTGAAAAAATCCATACCGTAAACCCGCACATGATCATATTGACCGAAAAGTTTGGCTCTTTTTTGGGGATCCGTCACCGAAGGATCTTCAAATGTTTTATCCCGGTTCCTGTCCAGTGGAACTTGAAAAACACCGTAACCGCCGGGCTTCATCACCCTGAATAATTCTTTCATGGCTTTGCGGTCATCGGGGATGTGTTCCAGCACATGATTACAAAAAACCACATCAAATGTATTATCTTCAAAGGGTAAGGAAGTGATATCGGCTTTGACATCTGCCAAAGGAGAATCCAAGTCGGCGGTTACATATTCCAGATTGCTCATTTTCTTAAATCGTTTATAAAAAGCTTGCTCCGGAGCAAGATGCAGCACTTTGGCCTTTTCTTGAAAAAAACCAGTTTTTCTTTTCAAAAATAACCACAAAGCCCTGTGCCGTTCCAACGATAATGTCCCGGGCGACAGAGCGTTTTTGCGGATGTTTTGATAGCCGTAAGGCAAAAATTTTCTATAAGATTTCCCATCTATGGGATCCAACAAACCTTGACCACGAAACCACCATGAAACCAAAGGGCTCACCCAAACACTTATTTTGATGAGCCAAGGGCGGGGAAAGATATTGAGTATGAGTTTAAAAAACCTGTCCATTAATATTCATCCAACTCCAAAGGGCGATTTCTGAAAGCATCCTCTTCATCACTTTCTATGCCCAATGCGTCATAAATGTAGTAAAAAGTGGATAAAATTTCGGGCTTGCCGTTTATCAGGGCCACATCATGTTCAAAATGCGCCGAAGGTTTCCCGTCGGCGGTGAGAATGGTCCAACCGTCTGCCAGTTGGTTGATCCTCTCGGTTCCCATGTTAATCATCGGCTCGATGGCCAAAACCAGTCCGTCTTTCAGTTTTTTTCCACGTCCGGGACGGCCGTAATTGGGAACTTGCGGGTCTTCATGCATTTTTCTGCCCAGTCCGTGACCTACCAGTTCTTTCACCACACCATAACCGTGCGACTCCGCATGGGTTTGAATGGCATGACTGATATCACCCAAACGTTTCCCTTTGCGCATTTGGTCAATGCCTTTGTAGAGCGACTCTTTGGTGACACGCAATAATTTTTTCACTTCTTCATCCACTTCGCCCACCTCAAAGGTATAGGCATGGTCGCCGTAAAAACCGTTCATATACACGCCGCAATCAATCGAAACAATATCACCTTCTTCAAAAGGTTTGTCCGAAGGAATGCCGTGCACCACCTGCGCATTCGGGCTGAT
>JALVDN010000284.1 GCA_027008965.1 Flavobacteriales bacterium
TGTTTCGGAAAAAGCTATGTAAACCGGGTCATATACACTTCCTTTTGGGAAAAACACATCGGTCAGAGATGAATGAATTCGCAAACTTTGGCCGGGACTTAACAGAAAAGGTGTCCGATCCGTTTTTTTCCCAGTGAAACCGTTTATTTTTTTCCCTTGAATGGTGGTTTTAAAAGAGGTTTTGTTTCCTTGAAAATCATATAAATGAACAGTAATTTGATAAGTCTTTCCGTTCTCAACCTTGATTTTCCCTTTATTTATTAAAGCGGCAAATACCGGAAGCTTGGCAAGGGGATGTTTCCACAGCTTTTGAATATATTGCCGATAATGATAATAGAAAGGATAATCAATCATCGTATTGATATAGCGTGTGGTGGAATAAGAAACTTTATCCATCCGGCTTTCGTAAATTTTCATTCCGTTGACAATCAATTCTACTTTATACAAGCCGTTTTTATGCCAAGTTTTATCTTGTAAATCATAAGCAGTGATTCCTACTCCTATTTCTCCATATGCTGTAACAGGTTCCGATATAAAAAGCCCCGTTTTATTTTTATAAATATTAAGTTTGATTTTATTATTCTGCATATTCACATGTGAAGTATCATTCAAAGCATATAAATAAACGTTTTTCAAAACCGGCTTTTGATGATCTTCAACAGTTAAACCGAAGAGCATGGGATTTAAGGGAACATTCATCCCTTTTCTGATTTCAAAATGTAAGTGAGGACCCATGGAAGAACCCGTATTTCCGCTGTAACCGATCACTTGTCCTTGACGGACAGGAAAAAGGCTTTCGGGGATTTCAAGGTCAATAAAAAAACTTTTATGCTGATATTGTTTGGATTTGACAAATTGTTCCAAATCGCCGGCAAATTTTTCCAAATGGGCATAAACACTTATATTACCGTCAGGATGTTGAATATATATGGCTTTGCCATATCCTCCTTTCTGTACTTTAATTCTACTGATATAACCCGATTTGACAGCCTTGACTTTCCAACCGGTTTTACCTTGGGTTTTAAAGTCCAAACCCGCATGAAAATGATTAGGGCGCAATTCACCGAATGTGGCGGACAATAAGGGTGGTAAATTTAACGGATAAATATATTTTTCAGTGGTAGGTACTTGTGAGTACCCAGACAAGTAGGTTGAAACAAAAAATAATACAAACCATTTTTTTAGCATAACTCCTCGCTCAATAAATATTCGTCAAAGTTAAATGAAAAATCAAATAATATTCCAAAATTCAATAAAACTTGATGATTATCAATTTTAAATACAATGAATCAAATAGCTTTGTATATAAAATAAATTACTATGCTAAAAACATCGGTAGCCAAAAAAATATGGATGGGAATTTCCGGTCTGTTTTTAATTAGCTTTTTGGTCATCCACCTAAGCATCAATCTTTTATTGATTTATCCCGGCAAAGAGGCTTTTGAAAATGCCGTACATTTTATGGCAACCAATCCCTTTATCAGAATCATGGAACCTGTTTTATTTCTGGGTTTTATTTTTCACATTTTGTCCGGCATTTGGTTGGAATGGACTAACAGGCAAAAAAGACCGGTGGGATACAATCAATATGACAGAGGAGCCGTGACCACCTGGGCGGCAGCCAATATGATTTGGACGGGTTTGTTTGTTTTGGTTTTTCTTGTTGTTCATTTGATTAACTACTGGTATCAGTTTAAAATTGTTGGTGTTGAAGACCACTACGAACTCGTCATTTCATTGTTTGACAGTCCGGTTTATACGCTGTTTTATGTCTTGGCATTTATTGCCTTGGGTATTCACTTGAGCCATGGTTTTCAATCGGCTTTCCAAAGCGTAGGAGCACCCCGTGAAAAATTTCATAAGTGCCTACGCACTTTGGGATATATATTTTCGTTCATTGTTGCAATAGGTTTTTCTATCATTGCCATTTATTTCTACTTAAAATAAAAAACAAATTGTTATGTTGTCAATAAAAATAAAAGAAGGTCATCCGCTTCAAGCCCGTATTCCCGAAGGGCCCTTAGCGGAAAAATGGACACGCTACAAAGATCAAATCCGACTGGTGAGTCCCGCCAATAAAAAGAAATTGGACATCATTGTGGTAGGAACCGGATTGGCCGGTGCTTCCGCTGCGGCCACCTTGGCACAATTGGGATACAATGTGAAAGCATTCGCTTTTCAAGACTCACCCAGAAGAGCTCACTCTATAGCCGCACAAGGAGGTATCAAC
>JALVDN010000285.1 GCA_027008965.1 Flavobacteriales bacterium
TGTTTTTGTGCTTGCGAGGAGGCTTGGAGCGGAGGCGACAAGACCCCGCAGCAAGCCATACAAAAACCGGCTTGCCCGAGCCGAATTCAAGCGGACAGCCCGGTGCACGCCTCATGAATGCACCGCCGGATGAGCCGCAGGCGAAAGCCGGCGCTCTGCCTGAATGAGTGCGGGCAGGCGCCCAAAATATTAAATTTCAAACATTGAGAGTTAAGTTTTAGTAAGCTCAAAAAATCGTATTTTCGTAAAAAAAATTTGTGGGAAGCAAGAGTGGGAAGCGCACACCTTTGATGCAGCAATACTATAGCATCAAAAAGAAATATCCGGATGCATTACTCCTTTTCCGGGTGGGCGATTTTTATGAAACTTTTGGTGAAGACGCCAAAAAAACGGCTGAAATTCTGGGTATTGTGCTCACCAAGCGAGGCTCGGGGTCGGAGGCCGAAACGGCGTTGGCCGGATTTCCCTATCATGCATTGAATACTTATTTACCCAAGCTGGTCCGGGCCGGAATGCGTGTGGCCATTTGCGAGCAATTGGAAGACCCCAAAAAAGCCAAAACCATTGTGAAGCGTGGGGTGACGGAAATTATCACACCGGGGCTCTCTTATCACGATGACATTTTAGATAAGGATAAAAACAATTTTCTGGCGTCGGTATATTTTGGGAAAAAACAAACGGGGGTGGCTTTTATTGATGTATCCACGGGAGAGTTTTATGTGGCCCAAGGTTCTCCGGAATATATTGCCAAGCTGTTGAATAATTTTCAACCGAGTGAGGTGATTTTTTCGTCGGAAGATAAAAAGCTTTTCAAGGAGCATTTCGGTGAATCGTTTTATACATATCCGTTGGACGAATGGGTTTTTGAGCAAGATTATGCCCGGGAGTTGCTCCTTTCGCATTTTGAAACGCTTTCGCTCAAGGGTTTCGGGATTGATGATATGCCGGAGGCGGTGATTGCGGCAGGCGCCGTTTTGCATTATCTCAAACAAAATCTCAATGATAAACCCGAACATGTCCGTCGTATTCAAAAAATCTTTCCGGATGAATATTTGTGGATGGACAAGTTCACCATGCGTAATTTGGAGTTGATTTACAGTCCGCACGGTGAAGAAGCCACTTTGCTGGGCATGTTGGATAAAACGCTAACGCCCATGGGCGGACGTTTATTCAAAAAATGGTTGGCTTTTCCGTTGAAAAATATTCCGGAAATCAATGAACGGCTTGACATCACTTCGGCCTTGATTTCATCGAATGAAGTGCGGGAATCGGTGGTGGAATATTTAAAGTCGGTGGGGGATATGGAGCGTTTGCTGTCGCGCATTGTCACTTCCAAAGCCCGTCCGCGTGAGGTATTGCAATTGCTCAAAGCCACCAAGCATATCAGACAAGTTAAACAATTGCTTGCCGGTTCTGATCAAGCGGTTTTAAAACGTTTTTCAGCGCAATTTCAGGCCCTTCCTGAGCTTGAAGAATTGATTGAAAACACTTTGACGGACGAACCACCGGTGCAAGTGGGCAAGGGCGATGTGATTAAACCCGGCGTATCGGCCGAGTTGGATGAATGGCGGGCATTGCGAAGTAATGCCAAGAATTTTTTGAATGAAATTTTGGAGCGCGAAATTGAAAATACGGGCATTCCTTCGTTGCGTATTGGCTTCAACAATGTTTTCGGTTATTATTTGGAAGTGCGTAACACCCATAAAGACAAAGTGCCGGAAGGATGGATCAGAAAACAAACACTCACTTCATCAGAAAGATATATCACTGAAGAGTTGAAAGAATTGGAAACCAAAATTCTTTCGGCCGAGGAAAATATATTGCGACTGGAACAGGAATTATATGATAAATTGCTGGAAGATATCAAAGCCTTTATTGTTCCGGTGCAACAGAATGCGCGGCAAACCGCCCGGTTGGATGTATTGCTCTCGTTTGCACGCACGGCTTTAAAAAATCACTATGTCCGACCCGAAATAAACGAAGGTTATGCTTTGGAAATCAAAGAAGGCCGTCATCCGGTGATTGAAAAACATTTGCCTGATGATGAAACGTATGTGCCCAATGATTTGTATTTGGACCGCGACACGCAACAAATCCTGATGATTACCGGTCCCAACATGTCCGGAAAATCGGCTTTATTGCGACAAACGGCGCTCATAGTCATCATGGCCCAAATGGGAAGTTTTGTACCCGCCAAATCGGCTCAAATTGGTTTGATTGATAAAATT
>JALVDN010000286.1 GCA_027008965.1 Flavobacteriales bacterium
TCTTGTATAATCAAATCATATTGTGTGGAGGTATCATTCATCTTTTTTTGTTTCATCCAATTTTTTAATCATTTCATCCAGGCTTGGAATATCCACGTCTTGAATTTCGGGGAGATCCGCTTCATCCGTATCTTCTTCCCCCGGTTTTGGTTTAGGATTATCATAGGCCCAATTGCGCGTAGCAAAATAAAAAGCCGTCATCATCACCACAAACCAAAAAAGCAACCAAGCCAAATTTTCTTCGTTGTCCCGTTTGGATTTTTCATAAATAATCATGCCGGCCGAAACCAGCACAATGAGATAATAAAGTGCCTGGATATTACTCGGAGTTTTATATTTAGGTTTATCCGGCATATTCTTTCAAAGTTTCCGCTATGATGTCCACCGCTTCCAAAATTTGTTCACGGTTAATAACCAAAGGCGGAGCAAAACGGATAATATTTCCATGGGTCGGCTTGGCAAGCAAACCTTTTTCCGCCATCTTCAAACAGATATTCCAAGCCGTTTCACTTTCGGGAGAATCGTTGATCACCATAGCATTTAAAAGCCCCTTTCCTCTGATTTGTTTCACAAAAGGATTACCAGCTGTTTTTTTCTTTAATTCTTCACGGAAAAGTTCACCCATTTCACGCGCATTATCGGCCAAATTTTCTTTTCTCACCACTTCAAGTGCGGCCACGGCAACACGAGCAGCAATAGGATTTCCCCCGAAGGTGGAGCCATGCTGTCCGGGTTTAATAACCAGCATAATATCATCATCCGCCAACACGGCCGAAATGGGATACACACCACCCGAAAGCGCCTTTCCGAGTATCAACACATCCGGTCGAATACCATCATATTCACTGGCCAAAATTTTTCCCGTCCGCGCAATACCCGTTTGAATTTCATCCGCAATGAGCAGACAATTATATTTTTCACAAAGTTCCTTAGCGCCCTTCAAATAACCGTCATCAGGCACATTCACGCCCGCTTCGCCTTGAATGGGTTCCACCAGAAAAGCCACCGTATTGGGATTTTCTTCTAACGCCTTCTCCAAAGCTCCCAAATCATTATAAGGAATAGCCGTAAATCCCGGTGTATAAGGACCAAAACCATCTTTGGCTTCCGGGTCCGTAGAAAAAGAAATAATGGTGGTTGTACGTCCGTGAAAATTTCCTTCCGCCACAATGATGTTGGCTTCATAAGGTTGAATACCTCTTTTTTCATAAGCCCATTTTCGCACCAACTTGATAGCCGTTTCCACCCCTTCGGCACCCGTATTCATCGGCAAAACCTTGTCATAACCGAAAAATTCCGTGATATATTTTTCATAACGCCCCAATTGGTCATTATAAAATGCCCTGGATGTAAGCGCCAAAGTCTCGGCCTGTTCTTGCAAAGCCTTCACAATCTCCGGATGACCATGTCCTTGATTTACAGCCGAATAGGCCGAAAGAAAATCATAATACCTTTTTCCGTCCACATCCCACACATACACGCCTTTTCCTCTACTCAACACCACCGGAAGCGGATGATAATTATGCGCCCCGTAGCGTGCCTCCATATCCATAAGCTGTTGTGCCGAATATTTTTGTTTTATGGTTTCCATCGGATAATCGTTTTGAATGTTTTCGCTGTAAAAATACACAAATATTACAAAGTATAAACGCCCCGAACCATCAGGTATTATTTCAGCAAGTTAATCTGTCCAATAATAAAAATATTTTTCAGGGCGCCTGCCCGCACGCATTCACACAAGCCCCATCCTTTCGCCTGCGCTCATGCTGTGGCGTGTTCATGAGGCGGGCACCGGGCTGTCCGCTTGAATTCGGCTCGGGCAAGCCGGTTTTTGTATCGCTTGCTGCGGGGTCTTGTCGTCTTCGCTCCAAGCCTCCTCACAAGCACAAAAACAAGGCGGTGCTTCAAGTATAAAATGTAGAATAACGTTGTAGTTATTTTTGTCGAGAACAAAGCCGGCCATCCGTAGGCATAGCCGTAGCTATGGCAAGGATGGTCAATGCCGTTATCGGCAAAAAGAACAAAACTTGGTTGTATATTTTATGTTTGAAGCACCGCCCGGCCTTGCCCTTCGCCTCATAACGCTCCCATCCCTGGCGCAAAAAAAATAATGCCGTTATGCAGAAATTCCTCACCTGCGTCCGATTTGGACAGGAACGATGAACCAAAAAGTTTTTTCGGTATCATTTTTGATATAATTACCCTATG
>JALVDN010000287.1 GCA_027008965.1 Flavobacteriales bacterium
GTATAATAAAGAAACCAAAGATTTGATTATCTGGGCATTAGTTGATCCATTTACCAACTTTGGCAATCGTGTTGAAACCAATGTTGGGAATATGAATAATAGAGGGGTCGAATTTGAGTTAAGCGGTTTAATCGTTAAAAACAAAGATGTTAAGTGGCGCGTTAATTATAATTTTACTTACAACAAAAACGAAGTCACTTTTATGCCATTTGATCAAGAAGTCGGTGGAATAGAAGGTGGCGTAGGTAATACGGTGCAGATCCATACTCAAGGACAAACCCCTTATGCATTTTATGTTTATCAACAAGTATATGATGCTGACGGAAAACCTATTGAAGGTGTTTATGTCGATAGAAACAATGATGGTATTATCAACAATAAAGACAAATATTATATGGGAAGTCCGTTTGCCGATGTATTAATGGGGCTCAATACATCATTGACTTACAAAAATTTCGATATATCAGTCAGCACACGAGCCAGCTTGGGCAATTATATGTATAACAATGTCGCTTCAAGCAAATCTATTCCGGCAAACCTAACCAGCAGACCTTATTTGACTAACATTCACAGCGATTATTTTAATACGCTTTTTCAAAACTTTACCGATACCAATCTGTTAAGTGATTATTACGTGCAAGATGCTTCATTCTTTAAGATTGACAATGTTAGCATCGGTTATCGTTTTCCGAAATTTTATCATCATATGAATTTGCATTTCTATGCCAATTTGCAAAATGTAGGTACTATTACCAAATATAAAGGTTTGGATCCTGAAATAGCCGGCGGTATTGATAATAACTTTTACCCGCGTCCGCGCACATTTAGTTTCGGATTTAATTTAGATTTTTAAAAACTAAGAACAATGAAACAAATAATTTATAAAATTTTAATTATATTCATCATAGGATTTACCGGCGTTTCTTGTCATAAAGATTTGGACCAAAATCCTATTGATCCGGATAGTTTTACACAAAAAGATGTGTTTGCCAATGCCCAACAAGCCAAAGGTGCCTTAGCCAAAGTTTATGCGAGCTTGGCTTTAACCGGACAGCAAGGTCCCGCCGGACAACCCGATATTTCCGATATAGACGAAGGATTTTCGCAATTTAGCCGGATGTTGTTCAATCTCAACGAATTAACTACTGATAATGCGGTTGTAGCTTGGGGTGATCCGGGGTTACAAGATTTGCACGGCATGTATTGGACAGCCGGTAATGATTTTACTGATGGCATGTATTACCGGTTGGCTCAAACCGTATCCTTTGCCAATTCATTTATTGAAAATGCACAAGCATTAAACAGCGACCCCGAAGTCCAATATTATATAGCCGAAGCCAGATTTATTAGAGCTTATGCCTATTATAACTTAATGGATTTGTATGGCAATGTGCCGTTGGTAACCGAAATCTCTACCGATTTACCCGAACAAGCCAATCGCCAGCAAATCTTTGATTTTGTAGAAAGTGAATTGCTTGATATTCAAGACAAATTAAAAGATAGTGGCACCAATGAATATGGTCGCGTCGATAAAGTTGCCGCTTGGGCTTTATTGTCACGACTTTATTTGAATGCAGAATCATTTATAGGAAGTCCAATGTATGATAAATGTATCACTTTCTCAGAAAAAGTGATGAATTCCACCTATCAAATCAATACTAACGATGCCAACGGCAACGGAACTGCGTATGACGAGTTATTTTTAGCGGATAATGACTCTAACGGTGCACAAAATGAATTTATTTTCGAATTGAATTTTGACGGCGTGCATTCGCAAACCTATGGTGGTAGCACCTTTTTGGTGCATGCAGCTGTTGGCGGCAATATGACACCTTCCGATTTTGGTATCAATGGCGGTTGGTATGGACTACGAACTACCAAAAATTTAGTCAATCTCTTTACTGTTGATGTCAATAGCTTAAATGCTGCTCTTGGTGGATCATTGAGCGACTGGGGACTGGTTGGAAGCGCTACACCCAATGGTTGGGGCAGCACTAATGATATTGAAATGTATGAAACATCAACCAATGTTTTTGAAATATATGTCGAATTAACCGCCGGAGAACTCAAATTCCGTTACAATGAAAACTGGGGACAAAATTATGGTGACGACAATGCCGACGGCACCCTGGATGCCGGTGGTGCCAATATTGTTATTCCGGCTGACGGCACCTACCACATCGTGATGAATTTGAATGATATGACCTATACCATCACCCCTTATGCTGCTGATAAACGCGGCATGTTCTTTACCGATGGACAAAATTTGGAAATTCAAGATATAACCAATTTTAGTGATGGATATGCGGTGACTAAATTCAAAAATGTTGATTCCAACGGTAATGCCGGCAGTGACACCAGTGGTAATTTTGTTGACACGGATTTGCCGCTGATTCGCTTGGCTGAAATTTATCTCAACTATGCCGAAGCTGTTTTACGCGGTGGAGGCGGTAGCACGGCTACTGCCGTAGCTAAAATCAATGAACTTAAAGAACGGGCTTATGGTAATAGTAGTGGTAATATAACCGCTACAGATTTGACATTGGATTTTATCTTACAAGAAAGAGCACGTGAGTTATATTGGGAAGGGCAACGCCGCACCGATTTAATTCGTTACGGCTATTTTACAAGTGCAAACTATGTTTGGCCCTTTAAAGGTAATGATCCTAACGGTATGGCGGTAGATTCTTATAGAAAACTCTTTCCTTTACCTAATAACGTGTTATCTATCAATCCAAATTTACACCAAAATCCGGGTTATTAATCCATAAAAATTATGAAAATGAAAAACATATATAAATATTTAATCATTTTTTCGGGAATTTTTCTGATTTTGGCAAGTTGTCAAAAAAAGGAATTTATTCAAATTAATCCAGATGCTAAAATCAATGCCAATTTATCTACTCAAAATTTGGTTTTAGACAGCAATCAACCCGATAGTGATGCTTTAACTGTTTCATGGGACAAACCGGATGTCGGTTTTAGTGCCGCTCTGACCTATTATGTTCAAATTGATGTGCCCGGTAATCATTTTGCCAATGCGCAAGAATTTCCAGCCGGTAATACATTAAGTATCACTCTAAAAACCGGTGAATTCAACAACAAATTACTGGCACTAGGATTAGAGGGTGATGTTGCGGCAAATGTAGAAGTTAGAATTAGAGGCAAATTAAGTGATTATAAAATGGTTTATTCAGAGGCCTTGCCGTTAAATGTAACGCCCTACTCTACTATTCTGGATTTATCTACGGATTGGGGCATAGTCGGTAGTGCCACACCTAACAGTTGGAATGGTCCCGACTTGCCATTTTACCAAACCGATACGCCTAATGTTTATGTTGCTTACGTGACGTTAAGAGATGGCGAAATCAAGTTCAGACAAGACAACCAATGGACTGTTAATTATGGTGATGATGGTTTGGACGGCACACTTGATGCTAACGGTGCTAATATTCCGGTAACTGCCGGCACTTACAAAATCACAATTGATTTGACCGGAATGACTTATACAATAGAACCTTACACCTGGGGCATTGTCGGTAGTGCTACACCCAACGGTTGGAACGGACCGGATTTGCCTTTTACTTACAATCCGTATAATGACGATTGGAAAGCTGCCGTTACGCTAACAACCGGCGAAATCAAATTCCGTTTAAACAATGATTGGACAATCAATTACGGCGATACAGGCGCCGATGGCACTTTGGATGCCGGTGGTGATAATATTGCCGTTACTGCCGGACATTATCTTGTCACCTTTGACCCCAAACGCGGCACATATAGCATTGATGCTACCGATTTATGGGGATTGGTTGGTGATGCCACGCCCAATGGTTGGAACGGACCGGATTTAAAATTCTTACCTGATTTCGGATTACATCCGGGTAAATTTTATTTAAACGCCGTAAGTTTGACTAATGGCGAAATTAAAATCCGTCAAAATGATGATTGGACAGTCAATTACGGCGATGATGGCAATGACGGCACACTAGACCCCGGTGGGGCGAATATTCCGATTTCTGCCGGTATGTATAATATTGAATTGGACTTTTCTGTTAGTCCGCCTACCATAAGTATAATGGCTTGGCAATAAAATTAAAAAACTTAATCCTTCCTTGTTCTTATGAGCAAGAAAGGATTATAAATCTATAAAAATAAAAACCTTGTTTCTTTTTTTGACATTTATTATTTATCAAAGTTTGTTCAGCCAAGTTGGTATCGGTAATAATCCGGACGCATCAGCGCAATTGGATATTTCCGCTAGCAATAAGGGCATTGTGATTCCCAGAGTATCACTCAATAATGTCAATGATATGAGTTTGGATGGTATTAATAATGCCATTGAAGGGCTTACCATTTATAACACAAATGATAATGTTACAAGCGGTAATGGTAAAGGTTTTTATTATTTTAACGGAACAAAGTGGACTAAATTGATTCCGCAATCTGATAATGTAGCTGTCATCACAATTGATACCAATCAAATCAATGTTACCAATACATCGGGGGCTGATGTCTCCGGCTATGATGCGGCTTTGGAACCCATTTTCTTTAACAAAAACGGCAAATTACAAGTCAAGTTAATCATCCGTTATTCTGCTATTAGTGGTACAGTCAATTTTCAATTAAGAGCTCATGACAATCTTTCGGAAAAATGGCCGATAACAAATACCGATTTTGGCATTTTTGCCACAACGCAAACCGGTGGTGTTGTTACCAGTGATTGGAAAACTTGGGATGCCGGCAATAATGCCCATGAAATACATTTATTTGCTTGGGTTAACAATAGTGGTGACTATGTTACCATAGAAAGTGCCTATCTTTTAGTTCGTTCTCAATAAAAATTAATCAAAAACCTATATTTATCTTATGAAAAAAATTATTACGCTTTTTATCTTATTTATTTACTTTCAAGGATTTAGTCAAGCAATAGTTATCAACCCTACCCCTTTTGAAGTCGGGCAATCCGTAACCATTACCATTGACCAAAACACTACTGCCACTGATTGTAACCATTTAAACAATCCGAATAAAGTATATATGCATGCCGGCATCGGTGATGATAACAATCCTTGGCAATATGTCGTCGGAAATTGGGGGCAAGATGATGGTATCGGTGAAATGACCAATAACGGTGATGGCACTTGGAGTATTACTATTGTACCTCAAACTTACTTCGGTTTAACAGCGGCACAAGCGGCAAGTATTACCAAAATGGGTATGGTATTTAGGAACGAAGATGGCTCACAAGAATATAAAGACAATGGTTGTCAAGATTTTATCGTCAATGTCGGGGCTTTTCAAGTAACGATGATAAATCCGGATGATTCCGGCGTAATTATCGTATCTAATGGCGGTTCTACCCAAATCTTAGCTCAAAACACCAATGGTAATGCCAATTACGAGTTATTTGCCAATGGTGTAAGTATGCATACACAAAATAATACGAGCTTTTATAACGGTTATTTTTTCCAAAATTTAACCGAAAATCAATTTTGTGAATTGCATGTAACCCAAGGTAGTTCCGTTGTAGTTAAAAAGTTTGTTATTTTGGTTAACAATACCGTAACCCAAGCTTTACCTGCCGGTTTGGAAGACGGTATCAACTATAAACCAAGCGACCCTACAAAAGCCACCTTGGTCATTACGGCACCTAATAAAGATTTTATTTATGTTGCCGGTAGTTTTAACAACTGGCAACCCGGCAATGCTTATGCCATGAAAAAAGATGCCGGTAGCGATAAATTCTGGTTGGAATTGACCGGTCTCAATGCCGGTGATACTTATACCTACCAATATTGGGTGGCGAAAGCCAATCCCATTACCGATTCGCCCAAATTAGTTAAAACGGCAGACCCTTTCTCTACTTTGGTTTTATCACCTTTTGACGATCCATATATTCCGGCGAGTTCTTATCCCAATTTACCGCCATATCCTGCCGGACAAAAGCGTGAAGTTACCGTTTTGAAAACGGGTGAAACGCCTTACAATTGGCAAATAACGAATTTTAACAGACCTGATAAAGACAAACTCGCCATCTATGAAGTTTTAATCCGTGATTTTGACGCCGACCGAAATTTTCAAGATTTAATAGATAAGGTTGATTATTTTAAAAACTTGAATGTCAATGCCATAGAATTAATGCCGGTTATGGAATTTGAAGGTAATGAAGGTTGGGGCTATAATCCGGCTTTCCATTTGGCTCTTGATAAATTTTACGGCAACAAAAACAAATTAAAAGAGTTGGTTGATACCTATCATCAAAATGGTATTGCTGTGATATTAGATGTAGCGCTTAATCATGCATTCGGTCGCAATCCTATGGAACGTATGTGGATGTTAGACCCTGATGGTGACGGTTGGGGCGAACCCAGTAGCGAAAATCCTTATTTTAACCAGCAGGCAACCCATGCTTACGGTATCGGTTACGATTTTAATCATAGCTCATCTTATACCCAATATTATACAGAACGTGTCATAAAGTATTGGATGAATGAATTTCACATTGATGGTTTCCGTTGGGATTTAACCAAAGGATTTACGCAAAATTGTTCTTCCGGTGATGAAAACTGCACCAATAGCTATCAAGCGGACCGCGTGGCTGTTTTAAAACATTATGCCGATGTCACTTGGTCAGTTGATCCGGATGCTTATGTTATTTTTGAACACTTGGGCAATGCACAAGAAGAACAAGAATGGGCAAATTATCGTTTAAATGAAGGAAAAGGGATTATGCTTTGGGGACGCTATAACAATGCTTATAACGAACTGACTATGGGACAAGGCGGTAATAAAAACTTTAACGGTATGGGGTATTTGGCACATAATTTTTCAGGCAAACGTCTCGTCGGTTACTTTGAAAGTCATGATGAAGAACGCATTATGTATAACAATTTGCAATATGGCAATTCTTCAAATCCAAATCATAATGTGCAAGATTTGAATACGGCACTGTATCGTATGCGTGCTTTGGGTGCGGTCAGTTTATTAATACCGGGTCCAAAAATGATTTGGCATTTCGGTGACTTGGGCATGGAACAGTCTATCAATACTTGTACAGACGGCACAGTTGACCCCAATTGTCGTTTGGCAACCAAACCGCAACCCCAATGGGTCAATAATTGGTTGGGTGATCCAAACAGAAATCAAATTTATTATGATTGGTCTAAAATGCTTGCTTTAAAACAAAGTGAACCGGTATTCAATGGTTCATATGAAATTCATTCCGGCTCTTTTACGCCTGTCATTTATATTTGGGACGATAATATTCCCATTTCTCAATTAAAAAATGTCGTTATTGTTGCCAATTTTGATGTGTATTCTCACACCGTAAATACAAGTTTCCCATTTACGGGGACATGGTATAACCTGATGGATAACACAACCTTCAATGTTACAAATTCAACTATGTCCATCAACTTGCAACCCGGTGAATACAGAATTTACGGCAACCAACAAACCAGTGTAGCTACACCGGGAAATGTTATTTTGGATTTTGAATTATATCCCAATCCGGCTCATAATGAATTGAGGGTTAATCAAACTTTAACTAAATTGGAAATTTACACAATTAACGGGCAATTAATCAAATCAATCCAAGTAAAACCGGAACAAATGCGTTTTGATATCAGCCAACTTAAAGACGGATTCTATTTAGTTAAAGCTTATCAAAACCACAAAGTAGGTGTAAACAAACTGATTATTAACCATAAATAAAACAATCATGAAAAAATTCACCATTTTAATCATAGCCATAGCTTTTGCCCAATTTAGTTTTGGACAATTAAGTTTAACCAGTCAAGCTAATGGAACGGTTAGCGTTGAATACGGCGCAAATAACGATTATAGTTTATACGACCCACAAGGTGATACCCAAATATATATTTATATGTGGATTGACACCAATCAAACCAATCCTGCTCTATCAACAATGTATAATGATGATTGGAATGATGCCGCCGGTTTGGTCGTTCTGGATTATGATACGAATGCACAAAAATTTACCGGCACCATTGATTTTAATACCCATGATTTTTCAGGCGAAGGCATCATTCCCAATGGCACGCAAATCAATGATTTTAATTTGATTTTACGCAATCAAGCCGGTAACAGACAATCGGCAGATTTATTAGCTTCCAATTACGGATTTCAACCCACAACCACAGCCGGACTGATAGAATTATCCGCTTCGGAAGTCATACATTTTACCGACAGACAATTATTTATCAATCCGGAATATCTACATCAAAATATTGATATTCAATTATTTAATATGGAAGGCAAATTAATTATGCAAAAAAATAACTTAAAAAAATCTTTGAACTTATCAAGCTTAACCCACGAGGTTTTTATTATAAAAGTTATCATTGATAATCAAAAATATGCTATAATGAAAATTGTTTTATAGATTCTTGAATATAACATTTAAAAAAAATATTAAAAAGGATAATCAGCCTCCATCACGCTAATAAGTTATTGATTACCAAACGCTTATTAAACCTACTAGGTTTTAGAAACCTAGTAGGTTTTTTAATTAAAAAAACATTTTTATCGTATCAAGTAAAGACAAAACAACAAAATCCCGCTACAAATTGGCGAGATTTTTTATATATACCGTATCTTTGCAAAAAAATAATTTATGCCCATCAATAA
>JALVDN010000288.1 GCA_027008965.1 Flavobacteriales bacterium
GCGGAATACGTTAAGCAATTTGCCGAAAAATTGGGTTTGGAAACCTTGATGGATGAAGTGGGGAATGTGATTGTCAGGAAACCCGCCACACCCGGCATGGAAAACCGTAAAACCGTGATTTTACAATCACATGTGGATATGGTTCCGCAAAAAAACAAAGGTGTGGAACATGATTTTGAAAAAGAAGGTATCCAAATGTTGATAGATGGCGATTGGGTGACCGCCGACGGAACCACCTTGGGGGCCGACAACGGAATCGGTGTAGCCGCCATGTTGGCCTTAATGGAAGCCGAGGATATCCCCCACCCTCCGTTAGAGTTTTTATTCACGGTGGATGAAGAAACCGGTATGACGGGAGCGCATGAACTGAAACCCGGACTATTAACAGGTGAAATCATGCTTAATTTGGATACGGAAAACGACCGTGAATTGGATATCGGTTGTGCAGGCGGTGTGGATGTTACGGCAGAAGGACAATATGAGGAAGAAGAAATAAATAAAAATGATTTTGATGCATACAGAATTTATGTCAAAGGTTTAACGGGTGGACACTCCGGAATGGATATTCATCTCTACAGAGGGAATGCTAATAAAATTCTGACACGTTTATTGTTTGAAGCCGAGCCGGAAGGAATTCGCATTGCCACTTTTGACGGTGGAGGTTTGAGAAATGCCATTCCCCGTGAGGCCGAAGCCATTGTTTTTATTCCGAAGGAAAAGAAGAACGAAGTTTTTAAAATTTGGGACAAGGTTTCGGATGAAATTTATATAGAACAGAAAGCGCAAGATCCGGGATTGAAAATAGGATACGAAGAAGTGGAAAATTCCGGAAAAGTGATGAAAACTAACGATCAAAAGAAATTAATAAGAGCGGTTTATGGTGCTCATAACGGTATTTATCGCATGCATCCGGAAATTAAAGGCTTGGTGGAAACCTCTAACAATGTGGCACAAGTCAAGGCGGAAAACGGGAAAATTATTATTGGGAACCTAACTCGTTCTTCATCGGAGAGCAGTAAACGGGATTTGGTAAATACACTGCGTTCGGTGTTTGAACTGGCTGGATATCAAGTGAGCACTTCGGGCGATTATCCCGGCTGGCAACCCGATCCGGATTCTACTATTTTACATGTAATGAAAGATTTATATGTGAAAATGTTTGATGAAGAGCCCATTGTTGAAGCCTGTCATGCAGGTTTGGAATGTGGTATTTTAAAATCCAAGTATCCGGAAGTGGATGTGATTTCATTTGGACCGACCATTGAAGGTGCGCACTCACCCGATGAACGGGTCAATATTAAATCCGTAGAAAAATTTTGGAATTATTTACTGGAAACATTGAAACATATTCCTGAAAAAGATGAAAAGAAAAAATAGAGAAAAAATAATAGCCCCTTCCCTGCTCTCTTCGGATTTCTCTTGTTTGAAAGAGGCTGTGGAATGGATTGAAAGAAGCGAAGCCCAATGGGTGCATTGGGATGTGATGGACGGACATTTTGTGCCGAATATCACCTTTGGTATGCCGGTTATCAAAGCACTAAGAAAATATTCGGCCAAACCTTTTGATGTTCATTTAATGATTGAAAAACCCGAAAATTATATTGATGCTTTTGTGGAAGCGGGAGCGGACTTGATTTCGGTGCATTGGGAAGCATGCAAGCATTTACATCGTTGTGTTCAGATGATCAAATGGTCGGGAGCTAAGGCTTCGGTAGCCATAAATCCTGCCACGCCGGTGGATTTTTTGCAAGATATTTTGCCGGAAATTGACATGGTTTTGGTGATGAGTGTGAACCCTGGATTTGGTGGCCAAAAATTCATTCCGCAAAGCATCAAAAAGGTAGAAAAGCTTCGTCAAATGATTGATGCACAACATTTGGACGTTTTGATTGAAGTGGATGGCGGAGTGAATGATAAAACCGCACCGCTATTGTTCAACGCCGGAGCGGATGTTTTGGTGGCGGGGAGTTATATTTTCGGTAGTGAAAACAGGGATGAAGCGTTGAATAAGTTGCTTTAGATTCTTTGTAAATGCATGAACGCGCCGGCGGGCGCAGTGTTATCCTTTTGAAGCTCCGCCGGATTTTTTGGCCACGGCGAGGAGGCTCCGAGCTATGACGAGGAGACCCCGCAGCCGTGACTTTCCAAAAACCGAGCGGGGCGAAAAAGATTTAAACGGAGCACGCCATAAGG
>JALVDN010000289.1 GCA_027008965.1 Flavobacteriales bacterium
CCATCGGCGCTATACTTTTCATCATCTACGGCTTGCTCAAAAAGGCACCTCCCGTCACCATCACCAATGTGCTCATCCTCTTGCTGAACATCTACTACATCCTGCGTCATTACATAGAAAGTTAATATTATCAGGGCGCCTGCCCGCACGCATTCACACAATCCACATCCTTTCGCTAGCGCTCATGCTGTGGCGTGTTCATGCGCCAGGCACCGGGCTGTCCGCTTGAATTCGGCTCGGGCAAGCCGGTTTTTCCAATAAAGTCGGCGGGTAAGTCTCCTCGTCAAAGCTCGGAGCCGCCCCGCCTCCTGAAAAACAAGGCGGTGCTTCAAGTATAAAATGTAGAATAACGTTGTAGTTATTTTTGTCGAGAACAAAGCCGGCCATCCGTAGGCATAGCCAAAGCTATGGCAAGGATGGTCAATGCCATTATCGGCAAAAAGAACAAAACTTGGTTGTATATTTTATGTTTGAAGCACCGCCCAGGCTTGCCTTTCGCCTCATACCGCTTCCATCCCTGGCGCTTATTTTCGCACAACAAGTTGTGCTTGAATAACGAACATCGAACATTCGAACGCTGATTTTTGATTTATCCGGTCAACCTATTTCAGGGATGGACACAATTCTAAAATCATACATCGCTCATCGATGTTCGATATTCCCATCAAGCGCCGGCGGGCGCAGTGGTATCCTTGCGAAGGCGAAGCCGAGCGGATGTTTGGACGAGGAGGCTCGCCGGCGAATGCCGGGAGACCCCGCAGGCCAACATTACATCCGCAGGCTGAGCCGAGCAAGATTTAAACGGAGCACGCCAAAAGGCGCCCAAATGAAAAATCAGGGAAGTGCAATAATGCCTGTGTATTTGTTTGAACCATCTCTGTTGAATTGTGAAATTTTTTGGTTTTGGTGGAGTTTTTCAAGATGACGGACGATTGTGAGACTATCCATTTTGACGGCTATATAGTAAGGCGGTTTGGGAAGTGAATCGGATAAGCGGAGTGTTATTTTACGGGCGGAGTCAACATAAAGATCAGGCCCTTTGAAGGTGTCGTTTTCATAAATTAGTGAGCCTGTTTGTATGAAAAAAATGGGGTGACGGGATGCATAGATAAGTATTTTTCCTTCCGGTATTTTTATTTTACCGCCGGGTGTTTGCAGATGTGTTTGTTGATTGAATTTTCCGTAGAGCATTCCTTTGAGATAATATTCTGCCGGAAGTTTTTTTGAACTATAAAGTATGGAATGTGGATAGAGTATGAGTTGATTATTATTCAAATTCATTTTTTTATAACCGGATTTGGTTTCGGTTATGTTGTTGAGATACAGGTTTTTACCGATTTTATTTTTCATTTGTCTGTATCCGGCATAAATCAGGATAAAAGCGAGTAGTCCGAAGAATACGGAAGCTATGTGCATGAGTTTTCGGCCTTTATGTTTTCTTGAGGTCATAAATTAAAACAGGCTGAGTTCTTCGGGTTCGTCGTTATCTTTGTTTGGTGTTTTGTCTTCATCTTCGGTGGGGATGATGATATTGAATTCTATTTCTTGAACATCATCCGGTGAGGTTTTTTCCGTTTGATTTTCTATGGGGTCTATTTCGGGTTCAATGCATTCCAATTGTTTCACGGGCTCTTTGGTGAGGATTTTGCCTTTGGCTTTGTATCCTTTAATCGTCACAAAATCATTGATATTTATTTCTTTGGGTTCTTTGTTTTTGTTTTTCCAATAAATTTTCACGATGGGCCCGGGATGATAGCAATGGGCGATAAGTTTGGTTTTTTCGGGGATGATTTTTTCTTTTTTCTTGACATCTGTCGGGAAAAATCGCTTGATATAATGTCGCTTCTCTGACGGGTCGTAATAGACAACAGTGAGAGGAATATTTTCATTCAATTTGGAAATGAACTTGACCTTATCGGGAAAATGTTTTTCCAATTGAGGAATAAAGCTTTCCACTATGCCATCTTCCGTCAGGTAGAAAATTTTATCTTCGCCTGCAAATTCGCCCAGATATTGACCGCGCTCTTCGGTGTTGAGTCTTCCCACAATGGGGTCAAACCAAAGTTTGCGGGCTTGCAAGGTGGAAACTCCTTTTTCTTTGAGTTTGACGGATTTAACGGGGAGTTTAGTGACCAGATTACCACGTGCGTTCCGGCTTTTGATGCGGAGTTCACTAAAATCTA
>JALVDN010000290.1 GCA_027008965.1 Flavobacteriales bacterium
AAGAACCAAGGAAGCCCTGGTGCAAATCGCCCAGTCCGAGCAAGATATACGCGATATAGAAGAAGAACTAAAAGAAAAACAAGCGCGTTTTGAAGAAAAGAAAAAAGAACTGGATGAAATCATAGCCGAAACGCACAAAGAAGAAGAGGAACTCAAAAAACTGCGCGAAGAATATCGTGCTCAACTTCCCGATAGACTATTGCGTGCCTACGACAGGCTGATGAATAAATTCAAAAACAAAGTGGCCGTCATCTCCTTCGACCGGGATGTATCGGGTGGTTCCTACTTTGTGATTCCGCCCCAGGTTCAACTGGAAATACGCGAAAGAGATCGTATCATCACTGACGAACATACCGGAAGAATTTTAGTAGACCCCGAATTGGCCGAAGAAGAACGCCAAAAAATGCAAGAGATATTCAATCAGTTCAGCACCATCTGATCATTTATTAACATTCATTTTTTTGAGGCGGCGCCTTATGGCGTGCTCCGTTTAAATCTTTTTCGGCTCAGCCTGCGGATGTAAAAGCGTTTTGCGGGGTCTCCTCGTCGTTGCTCGGAGCCTCCTCAAACGCACATCCGCTCGGCTTCGCCTTCAAAAGGATATCACTTCGCCCGCCGGCGCTAAAAGAATCACCTCTGGAAAACTATTCCGCAAATTTTTTATATTTTTGGATAAATCAAACCACTTCAATGTCATGAAAAAATTCATTTTATTCTTTGTTTTCGCCTTGCTTTTCGCTTCCTGTCAAATCACCGAAGAATTCAATTTCAACAACGACGGTTCAGGTGTATACAAAATGCATGTGGATATGAGCGGCATGTTATCTATGCTGGACGAAATGAAGGAGCAAAATGATAGTGTTGAAAAACCCCGGAAGTTTGAAAAACATGATACGATTATATATTTTTCAATATTCCTGGAAGAATATAAAGACAGCATAAAAAATCTTTCCAAAGAAGAAAAAGAACTTTTGGAATCACTTCGAGATGCCAAAATTCAGATGAAAATGGACGAGGAAAAAAAAGAAATGTGGATGGACTATGTGATACCCTTTCAAAGTGTAACGGATTTAAACGATATCAACAGAAAAATAGCCAAGCTCAACGAAATCAATAAAAAGAAAAATGCAGAAAACCAGCAGAATGGTTTGCCGGATAAATTTGGAAATTATAAAGATTATTACACGTTTGATCGAAAAAAGTTTACGCGCCGGGTGGAAGTCAAAAAAATGGAAGAGAATCAAACAAAGAGCGATGAAGAGGATTCCATGGAAAAGTTATCACAAATGTTCAGCTATAAAGTAATTTACCGTTTTCCATATAAAATTAAATCCGTTTCCCATAAAAAAGCCACCATCGGACAAGACGGAAAATCGGTGTATTTGGATATTCCCGCAGACAGCTTGATAAAAAATCCGAAATACATGGAAATTGAGATTGAATTCCACTGATTTTATGGCCAAATATTAAATAAGAAAACGGGAAATCTCTTAGAGACTTCCCGTTTTTTGTTTATGCTACACTACAATTTTTGAATCACTCGGGATCAATGCCCAAATATTCGCAAACTGCATAGTAATTGTTTATGTTAACACCGGCATTTTCCAATTCATCTAACATTTTCATCCGGTTAGCCTCCTTGCTTGAAGTGGTGTTGGTGGATTCTATGATGATTATTTTGACTAATAAAACATCCCCTGCGGATATGGCGTGTGGAGTTCCATCCCAGTTGTGAAATTTTATAATATGCACGCCAACATCACTATAAACTCTTGTTATATAATTTCCATTAGGTCCGGGTCCGGGAGCGACATAATATATGTCATTAGAGGCTTTATAATAGGTTAAAATAGCATCGTTTTCCAGTACATCTTGTGTTATAGCATTCAGATTTAGAGTAATCATTGATCCGCTATTGCTGGAAACATCAAAAATATAAGTTTGAACGTTGGCATTTCCGTCTTGGCCGTCTTTCCCGTCTTTACCGTCTTTTCCGGGAGGGCCGGCGGGGCCTTTACATGCAGTTAAGATACCTGCTATTAATAGCGTGAAGAACATGATTTTTGAAATGGTTTTCATAGTATTATGATTTTAAGGTTAATGTTGATGTTTGTTGAATATTAAATTGTTATAAACTATTAGCATATGTTTGGATTATTTCCCCCTTTGGGGGTGTCTCACT
>JALVDN010000291.1 GCA_027008965.1 Flavobacteriales bacterium
TTTCGGTCCGCTGGAGCAAGGTCCCATGGGTCGCTCGGTGGAAAACCGTTATCAATACACTTTCAATACGGCCGTGAACGCCGGAAAATTTCTGCCCGAAAAATGGAATATTACACTTCCTGTCAATTACACGGTCACCAAAGAATTCATACTACCGGAATATGATCCCGTTCATCAAGATGTTTTATTGGACGACAGGTTGTCCATTGCGCAAACGCAACAAGAAAGAGACTCTATTTTGGATGTAGCGCGTGACAAAAAATCTTATAAAAGCATCGCCTTGGTTGGCGTTAAGAAGAATTATTCCAAACAAAAAAGTTCCATACCGGGCAAACAACAAAAGAAAAGAATGTATGATATTGAAAACTTCACCTTCAATTTCACTTATTCCGAAGCCAATCATACTAATTTTGAAGTAGCGGAGAAAAAAGACCAAACCGTTAGTTTCGGTATTTTATACAACTATAATTTTGAAAACAAAAAAGCTTTTGAACCTTTTAAAAATACCCGGCAAAAATGGTTGAGAAAACCGGGCGCCAGATTTATCAAAGACTTCAATTTCAATCCCTGGCCTTCGTCTATCACATTCAAAACCGACATTGACCGCAGATTTAATAATTTCAGGTTAAGACAATTGGAAGATTACGGCTTGGATTTTCCGCCCATGCAAAGTCGTGATTATAAATTCAACTTGGGCTATACCATCCAATACAATCCTTTCAAATCCGTAAATATTTCATTTAACACAACCAATTATAGAACCATAAAAAATTTCATCTTACCGGGTGGACAAGTTGACTACAATGCAGGCATTTGGGATGGATTTTTTGATATCGGACAACCTTTCACTTTGCAGCAAAACATCAATTTGGTTTATAAACTTCCGCTGGATAAATTCCCGGTATTGAACTTTATCAATATGAATTATACCTATAACGGAAGTTTTCAATGGCAGCGCAAGCCGGAAATTATGGCTAACATTAACGGATATGATTTGGGTAATACCATTCAAAATGCCAATACACACCAACTTAACGGTTCACTTGATTTGAAAAAACTATATAAAAGCTTCGGAATCACGGCCCTGCAAAAGAAATGGTCGGGAAAAACCGTAAGAAGGAAAAAAACCGGCCGGATAAAAAAACGGCTGAATCCACAAGCCGAAAAGTCCGCCGATTCCAAAACCGAGAAAAAGAAGAAAAAAACATCCGTTGCATTCACCCCGGGACCCTTTCATAAATCGGTGGCCAAGATTTTGGAAATCCTCACCAGTATCAACCGGATCAGAGTGAATTACAAACAAACCAACGGTACTTTTATACCGGGATTTCTTCCTTCTGTAGGATTATTGGGAAGCGATAAACCCGATATTCCTTATGTTTTGGGATGGTATGACCCCAACGTCAGGTACGAACTGGCTAAACGCGGTTGGTTGACCGATTATCCGGACTTGAATGAACCCTATAAACACAATTTTTCGGAACAATTGGATATTTCCACCAATTTCCGTCCCATTAAAAATATGACCATTGATGTCAAAGCCAATAAAAATTTACTCCGTTCGGATGAAGAAACCTTCTTGGTACAAAACAATACATACCAAACCTTGATTCCACGCCAGTTTGGTAATTTCAGCATCAGTTGGGCTATCTTCCCAACCGCCTTTGAAAAATTCTCACCCGGAAACGACCCGACGGTGGATAGAATTTTCAACAATACGTATGTGATTGCACGTCGATTGGCCGAAGAAAGAGGCGTTCCCGTTCCGGCCTCGGGTTATCCGGACGGTTACGGACGGTTTCAAAGTGAAGTCTTGACTTATGCTTTTATTGCCGCAATGAGCAAAAAAGATCCTGCCCGGATGAAACTCACGGTTTTTCCTGATTTTCCCATCCCCAATTGGTCCGTTAAATACACAGGTTTAATGCGACTCGGTTGGTTTAAAAAACATTTCAAAAGATTCAGCCTGCAACATGCCTACAGATCGGATTTAACCGTAAACCGTTTTCAAAACAACTTGGAATATTTTCAAAATGCTCTTGCCAGAGATAATTCGGGTAACTATTATAGCCCCATCTCCTATGGAGATATTGTTGTCACCGAGGCATTCAATCCTTTATTAAAAGTACAAATGGAAATGAAAAATTCATTGCAATTGGATTTCTCATATAATATGGACAGGATGGTTTCACTCAATACTGAAAACTTCACATTGACACGTGTAAACGGAAAACAAATCACCATTGGAATGGGTTATCGAATCAAAGACGTATATCTACCGCTCAAAATCGGCGGTAACCGGTATGAATTCAAAAATGATTTGATATTAAAAGCCGACTTCTCTTTCAGACATAATATCAACTATATTTATGGATTGGCGCAGGGTAATTCACAACCTGTAAACGGTCAGGATTTATACAACTTCAAATTGACGGCAGACTATTCCATGACCAAATCCCTGTCTGCCATATTTTTCTACGAACACAGTTTTTCAAAATTTGCCGTCTCCACCGCCTATCCTTTAACCAATATACGCGGAGGATTCACCATTAAATATACCTTTGGAAACTAAGTTTTTATAAGATTGTAAAATTTGATTTCCTTACATCTTGAATAAAACAAGATTTTTTTCTTCAATCCTTGAGAAAATAAAATTGAATTTTGGTTTTTGATATCATTTTTACAGGTCTATTTTTATCAATAAAATTTCAAAATATGTTCATATTTCGGCTCCTATACTTTTTTCAAATGCTAAACGATATTAACATCAATTTGTTTAAAAAAAAGTTATTGTCTTCCGGCTTGTACCCTGCCAAATCATTTCAATGTGCTTAAATTTGTAATCGCCTGAAAAACCGAAAAATCTATGAAATCAACTACCCAAAAAAGAACTACCTATACATTTGATGAAGTTAAAAAAGCCACGCTGAAATATTTCAACGGCGATGAATTGGCCACAAGCATTTGGATGAATAAATATGCTTTGAAGGATAAAAATGACAATTATTTGGAGCTCACACCGGAAGATATGCACAGAAGAATGGCCAAAGAATTTGCCCGGATTGAAGCCATGTATGGTCAACCCGAAATCAAAGAAGGCTTGTCCGAATACGGAAAAAAAAGAGCCCCGCTCACCGAAGAAAAAATTTTCAACTATTTTCACCGGTTTAAATATGTCATTCCGCAAGGGAGTATCATGTTTGGTTTAGGCAACCGGGAAGTCATCGCTTCACTCTCCAATTGTGTAGTTGTTCCTGCTCCGTATGATTCCTATGGTGGAATCATGTATACGGATCAACAACTGGCCCAACTTTTTAAAAGACGATGTGGCGTTGGATTTGACTTATCCAGGTTACGTCCCAAAGACACCCGCGTTTCCAATGCCGCCCGAACCACAACAGGAGCCGTTTCTTTCATGCATCGTTTTTCATTTACCACGAGGGAGGTGGCGCAAAACGGAAGGAGAGGAGCATTGATGTTAACCATGGACATTGCACACCCGGATATTGAAGATTTTATCACCGTAAAACAAGATTTGACCAAAGTCACGGGAGCCAATATCTCCGTACGCTTATCGGATGAATTCATGAAAGCCGTGGTGAATAACGATAACTTCACACTGCGTTGGCCCATTGACAGTGACCAACCTAAAATCACAAGAGAAGTCAACGCCAAAGAACTATGGAACAAGATTATCAAATCCGCCCATAATACGGCTGAACCCGGTTTGATTTTCTGGGATCGTCAACATTATTATTCCACTTCGAGCATTTATCCGGGATTTAAAAATGAAAGTACCAACCCTTGTTCGGAAATTGCCATGCAAGGAGGCGACAGTTGCAGATTAATAGCCGTCAATCTTTATAGTTTTGTCAAAAACCCTTTCACTCCCGAAGCGGAATTCGACTATGAAAAATTCTATGAAGTCATTTATGAAACCCAACATCTGATGGACAATTTGGTGGATTTGGAATTGGAAAGCATAGAACGGATTTTAGCTAAAATTGATGCGGACCCCGAACCCGAAAAAATCAAACGCGTTGAACGCGAAACTTGGGAAATGCTCTATGAAGCGGGGAAAAAGGGTCGAAGAACCGGTCTTGGATTCACCGCTCTGGCCGATGCCGTTGCCGCGTTGGGATTGCATTTTGATTCGGATGAGGCTTTGGAAAAAATAGATTCCATTATGCGCACCAAACTCCGGGCCGAATTTGACAGCAGTATTGACATGGCCATTGAAAGAGGGGCTTTCAAAGCATTTGACCCTAAGTATGAAGAAAAATCCGAGTTCGTGCAAATGATGAAAGAAGAATTTCCCGGTTTGTACGAGAGAATGATGAAATACGGAAGAAGGAATATATCCATAAGCACCGTGGCGCCTACCGGTAGCCTCAGTATCTTAGCCCAAACATCGTCGGGAATTGAGCCGGTTTTCATGTTATCCTACAAACGAAGGAAAAAAGTAAACCCGAACGATCCCAATGCAAGAGTGGATTTTGTGGATGCCAATGGTGATGCTTTTGAAGAATTCACGGTCTATCATCATAAGTTAAAAGATTGGATGGAGATAACAGGTGAAGAAGATATAAACAAATCACCTTATTACGGTTCCACCGCACCTGAAATTGATTGGCTCAAACGCGTGAAGATGCAAGCCGTAGTTCAAAAATATACAACCCACTCCATCAGTTCAACCATTAATTTGCCTTCCAATGTAAGCGTGGACATGGTGGGTAAAATTTACATAGAAGCATGGAAACAAGGACTGAAAGGAATTACGGTTTACCGCGATGGTAGTCGAAGCGGTGTTTTGGTAGCGGATGATAAGAAAAAAGAAGATAAAAAAACCATTGAAACCAAAACCTTGGAAGCCCCCGTTTTCCCCAAAAAACGTCCCAAAAAACTGGAAGCAGATGTCATCCGGTTCTATAACCAAAAAGAAGAATGGCTGGCCGTTGTAGGTAAAATTGACAATAAACCCTATGAAATTTTCACCGGAAAAATGGAAGACGTATTCCGTCTGCCCGATTGGGTTGAAAAAGGATGGGTCATCAAAGAAAGAGATGAAAGGGGAAATTCACGATACGATTTCCAATTCATTGACAAACAAGGATATAAAGTCACCATCGAAGGTCTTTCCCGCTCTTTTAACCCGGAATATTGGAATTATGCCAAACTCATATCGGGTGTGATGCGACGTGGTATGCCCATTCAGGAAGTGGTCAAATTGGTAGAAGGATTAAATCTGAATGATGATTTTATCAATACATGGAAAAACGGTGTGGCACGCGCTTTAAAACGATATATTCCGGATGGAACCGCACCCAAAGACAAGAAATGTCCGCAATGCGGTGATCCTGAAGGCCTAAGGTATGAAGAAGGTTGTTTGACCTGTAAAAGTTGCGGATATAGCAAATGCGGTTGATTTAGATAATGATCTCTATCCCCGAAGAAGTATTAAATTTACTACAGCATTCCCGCTTCCCCGTTGCATTTACGGGAGCGGGAATTTCCGTTGAAAGCGGTATTCCTCCTTTCAGAGGACCGGGAGGTATTTGGAATAAATATGACCCCGAGATATTGGATATTTCCTATTTTCTGAAATACCCTGAGGAATCCTGGAAACAAATCCGGAAAATGTTTTATGAAGTGATAGAAAAAGCCCGCCCCAATCCTGCTCATTATGCTTTGGCCGAAATGGAAAATCAAGGTAGATTAAAGGGAATTATCACACAAAACATTGATAATCTTCATCAAAAAGCGGGAAATAAAAAAGTGGTTGAATATCACGGTAACACACGGGACGTTGTATGCTTGGAATGTGGAAAGAAATATCCACTTCTTCAAATTTCATTTGAACAACTCCCACCCCGTTGCCCACAATGCGGCGGTTTGCTCAAACCCGACTTTGTTTTCTTCGGAGAACCCATACCCGCTGATGCCGCCCTGCAAGCCGAAGAATGGATGAAAAATACGGATTTACTACTCGTTATAGGAACATCAGGTGTGGTTGTTCCCGCTTCACTCCTCCCCTACACTGCCAAACAATATGGAGCTAAAATCGTTGAAGTAAATCTCTATCCCAGCGAATACACCAACAGAATAAGTGATTATTTTCTACAAGGAAAAGCATCGGAAATCCTGCCCGCTTTAATCTAAAAGTAATCATTGTATTTCTTCAACTTCCCAATTTTCATTTACCCACAAACCCGACACTTTGGCCTCCGGATATTTTTGGCGTAAAGTCTCAATTGATTTTTTCAAATGTTGAAGTTGCTCATTTTTTTCCACAGGATTCCCTGCACAATCATGGTGAGCCACTATAAAAATATCTTTGGCTCCGTGATTATTCAAACTGATATCAACACGTTTATAAATGGACTCCAAAACAGATTGATTTCCCTCAAAAAAAGCCCTGACCGGCCCCGCCTCGGTTACAATATCGGGATAAGGAATGCCCGTTTTTTCTTTAATCCATTCCATCACAGGATGTTGAATACGACCGTCCATGCACGTAACAACACATGTAAAATCAGTCTTGCTTTTCATAAATTTTTAATGTGTTTGATTTTCCAGAAAATTTTTCAATGCAGGGTTAAAGGCTCCGGGTTATTCAAGCGGACCACTATGCCCTGCACGGGAAATAATTTCCAACTGCGCTCCTTCAATCTTCTCCGCTAATTTTTTGGATTCTTCCACCGGTCATGCCACATCTTCTTCACCTACCACCACCAAAGTTGGAATTCTAATGTTTTTCAATTCATGCGCTACTGATTTACGATTAAAAATAGCCCATGCCGTCTTGAATGTTGCCAAACGGTTGAGTTTCATCCATTTTTCAGCATACTCATCCAAAACAGGTATAAAACCGGGATTTTGAAGTGAACTTTTGCCAAACAATACCTTTTGTATGGCCGGAGTTATGGGCTTCGGTCCTAAATACTTAAAAATATAAGCTAATAAACCCCATTTAATTTTTTTGGGTAATGTTTCGGATTCGGTTCCCGTTTCAGCTAAAACCAATGATTTCAATAATTCCGGATGACGGGCGGCAATCAGCATGCCGATAAATCCACCCATCGACACACCAAGCCAATGAATGTTTTTCAATTGAAGCTTATCAATCAATTCCAAAGCGTCCTCGTATAATTCTTCAATCTCATATCCTGCAGAAGTTACTTCACTTTTTCCTTGTCCGCGCCAATCCAAAGTGATGATACGGTAATGTGGTGAAAATGCATCCGCTTGATATCTGAACATCTCTCCATCCATCAAAAATCCATGTGCCAAAAGAAGAATTTCTTTTCCTTTTCCTTTGCCTGTGTCGGTATAGTGATAATCACAACCTCTGATTTTTATATAAGGCATCCTCTTAAATTTAATTATTCTTCAGCAAGATATTAAAATACTCTATTATATCATTGTCCAACATCCGGGCAAGCATCATCTGTCTTTTGGGAGTATCGTCATAATCCAAAAAGTAAAATCTATCCTTATCGGAAGCATATACGGCCAACATGGTTTTGGGCACATCAATGCTGAACGTGTAAGGTTCCGATTCATCCCGTTTCACATGTTTTTCTCCGTAAAATTTTCTAAGTTTATGATAAGTATAATTCATCCGCTGATTAAAATTGAGGTCCGGCTCTGACGGTTTTTGTTTGTAGGTGATTTTAATCCTGTTCTTGTAATGAATCAAATAATATTCTTGACCGTTTTTCTTTAAACCGTCTTTTACAATTTTTACTTCGGATGCAGGTAAAATCTCCGTTTCAAGTTTTTCATTATGCATTCCTTTTTTCAATTGTTCCACCATTCGTTCTCTTGGTAAAATGTTGAAAACGGGCGGATAAACATAATCCATCGCCCGGTCAAAATCTTCATTTTCCATGTGTTTTTGATAGGCTTTAAAATCACTCAAAAGCTTTTTCTCTTTAGCTCCGCTTAGCTCTATTTGGGTTTGTGCAAAAACGGTTGTACTCAACAGAACAAGAAATAAATGAGACATATATTTAATCATGTAACTTTAGTTTTGAGTTACAATTTAAGACATTTTGAGCTTTTCTTTCAAATAAGGTGCCAATTCGGATTTTCCGTCTTTCACCAAGTCCTCGGGAGTGCCCTGAAAAACAATTTTTCCGCCTTTATCACCACCTTCCGGACCTAAGTCTACAATATAATCGGCGGATTTAATCACATCCGGGTGATGTTCTATCACCACAATACTATGCCCGTTTTCTATCAATTTTTGGAATGATTGCAATAATTTGTTGATGTCATGAAAATGCAAACCTGTGGTGGGTTCGTCAAAAATAAACAAGGTGGGTTCCATTTTGTTTCCTTTCAAAAGATAGGAGGCCAATTTCATACGCTGTGCTTCACCACCGCTCAATGTAGAGGTAGATTGTCCCAGCTTGACATAACCCATTCCCACATCTTGTAAGATTTTGAGCTTTGAAGCAATGGTTTCTTCTCCGGCCGTTTCAAAAAAACTCACGGCTTCATCCACACTCATTTCCAAAATTTCATGGATATTTTTCCCTTGAAACGTTACTTCCAGCACTTCTTCCTTGAAGCGCTTTCC
>JALVDN010000292.1 GCA_027008965.1 Flavobacteriales bacterium
CATCAAATATACAACCAAGTTTTGTTCTTGTTGCCGATAACGGCATTGACCATCCTTGCCATAGCTTCGGCTATGCCTACGGATGGCCGGCTTTGTTCTCGACAAAAATAACTACAAGGTTATTCTACATTTTATGTTTGAAGCACCGCCTTGTTTTTGTGCTTGCGAGGAGGCTTGGAGCGGAGGCTACAAGACCCCGCAGCAAGCGATACAAAAACCGGCTTGCCCGAGCCGAATTTAAGCGGACAGCCCGGTGCCTGCCGCATGAACGCCGGTGGATGCGAAAGCGCTCCATCGTCTTGAAGCAACCACCAAAGCGTGAATGCGTGCGGGCAGGCGCCCTAATGTTTAAGTTTTCCGGCTTATTTTTTTATTCTACTACCATCAGGTTACAACCCCGGATATCGCTATTGTCAAAACGACCCGAAACTTCAAATGTCCCGGTAGGATGTATTTTGCCCAGGTCGCTTGTCATGAGGAAGGAACAGGAATGAAGATTGGCCAAATCAATGATGTTGATCCCTCCGGTTTTGCCCGGAGGGAGGTAGGATAGCGGGTCTTCGGGGTCGCGGATGAGGATTTTCATCCACGGCGGGGTTTGAAATTTGCCTTCTCCTTTGGAATAGGCTTGGCTCAGGAGTTCGGTCATACCGTATTCGGAATGGATTTTACGGAGTCCGGTTTGTTTCATCAGGATTTGATGAAGTTCTTCGCGAACCATTTCTTTTCTTCTTCCTTTCATTCCGCCGGTTTCCATTACGATGGTGTGTTGGAGTTGCAGGGGATGAGCGGTGAAAAAGTCGAGCAACGCATAACTCACTCCGATGAGGATGGTTTTTTGTTTGGATTTCTCCAGTTTTTCTATTCTTTGCGTCAATTCATCATGGTTGTATAAAAAAAAACCGTTCAAAGGATGGGCGGAGTATTCCATAAGTTTACGGACCATATAAATCAGGGAGGAGTTTTTCTGTTCTAAGTAGGAAGGAAGTAATCCCAAGATGGCATAAGATGTGACGGGTCCGTAAAAATGTTCAAAAGCTTTCAGGAAACTATGTTCGTATAGTTTGATATTTTTGATGTAGTGTTTGCTTCTTTGCATTCTGGTGGTTCCACTGCTGAAAAAAACTTTATCATAAGGGGAAGGAGCGCTGACAATTGGATGGGTTTTAAAAAATTCTACCGGCAAAAAGGGTATATCTTCTATGGTTTTGACATGCTCGGGTGTTTTATTCAACAACCGGGCAAATTGATTATAAACAGGGTTGTGTTTATATTGAAAATTGAATATTTCCAATGCTTTTTGTTCGAATTGCTCACCGGAAATAGAGAAAATGTCATTTTTAAGGTTTTTCATGGTCCGGGGATTTGTTGCTCAACACATTTTGCAGTGTATCTCCGGATTTGATAACCGTTTGAATCATGGGGTCGGTTTGCATGCGGAGTTTATAGTAGGCATTGAGACCGAAAAGTTCACGCGCTAAATAGGATTTGATCAGATTGATGAATCTATCGTGTTTGGGCTCATGAACCGTATCTTTTGATCCGCCAGTTTTTCCCATGACAAAATAGTATATATCATGCCCTATGGTATCGTTATGCAAATATTCCTCTTCGGTCATCCGGATTAAGGTCTTGTAGTTTTTATCGGCATATTCTTCCAATGCTTTGTTTAAACTATGCCTGAGTAATAAGAGTTGATATTGGCTTTGAATATATGCCGTATCCAAAGGAACAAACACGTCGGGAATAATGCCTCCACCACCGTAAACAGTTCTCCCGTGCTTGGTGTAGTATTTTAATGAATCGTTTATTTTGATACTGTCTTGATAGAATAGTTCTCCCGAATAGTATCGTTTATTGAAATCTTCTTCATACTCTTCAGCATGTCCTTTTTTGTAGGGCCGTTGTATGGAGCGTCCGCTCGGCGTGAGATATTTGGCTGTGGTGATGCGCACAAAGGATCCGTCGTCCAGTTCCACTTCTCTTTGAACCAGTCCTTTTCCATAGGACCGTCTTCCGATAATGACGGCCCGGTCATGATCTTGAAGGGCGCCCGCTACTATTTCACTTGCCGATGCCGTATTTTCGTCTATTAAAACATAGAGCGGACCTTCTTCAAATAATCCTTTACGTGAAGTAAAAACATTTTGCCTTTTTTTGTTGTTAAGGGTT
>JALVDN010000293.1 GCA_027008965.1 Flavobacteriales bacterium
GCATATATTGTATATCCACTCATTGAAGAAAGTGAAGCATTGGATTATAGAAACCTCACCGATGGATATGAAGAAATAAAAGAGGAGTTTTTACATGACGGTTATAAAATAGGAATTGTTTATGGAAAAATGCCCGCTGAAGATAAAAATCGTGTGATGAAAAAATTCAAGGATGGTGAACTGGATATTTTGGTCTCAACCACAGTGATAGAAGTAGGAGTGGATGTCCCGAACGCAACGGTTATGGTCATTGAAAGTGCCCACCGTTTCGGGTTGTCACAATTGCATCAATTGCGGGGCAGGGTAGGCCGTGGAGCCGAAGAATCCTATTGTATTTTGATAACCGACTACAAATTGACCGATGATGCTAAAACCCGTATTCAAACCATGGTTTCCACGCAAGACGGATTCAAAATTGCAGAAGTGGATTTAAGATTAAGAGGCCCGGGAGATATATTGGGAACCCAACAAAGCGGTTTGATTAAATTTAAAATAGCAGACTTGATCAAAGACCGTCATATTTTGCTCCGGGCCAGATTGGCGGCAGAGCGTTTATTGGAATCGGATCCGTCCTTAAGCGCCCCTCAAAACCGGACTGTAGCCCTTGTATTAGCCGACTTATTCAAGAAAAAAGGCTTTTGGAATTACATCGGCTAACGTTTCAATGTGAAGTGTCCTCTTACTATTTTTTTATCACTTCCCGGTGGCACTTTCACCAAGAACCAGTAATCATCCGATGGCAAGGGAGAACCGTTAAATAATCCGTTCCAACCGTCTTCATCATATTGCAAGGTTTTGATAAGCCGGCCATATCTGTCGTATATAAACACTTCGGTTCCAGGTCTGTTAACAACATTTATAACATGCCACAAGTCATGGATCCCGTCACCGTTAGGGGTAAAATAGGGCGGTGCATCCATAAGGTACACTTCTTCCGATTCATCACCGCATCCCCGTTTATCTCTCACATAAACCGTATAAGTGCCGGCTTTCAATCCACTGAATTCAGGTTCATCTTGGAAATTGATATTATCAATGGAATATTCATAATCTCCCAGTCCACTCACATAAACCGTGAAACCGTTATTATTCACTTCAAAATCAACGGTGGTGATTTTTTCTATTGTTGGAGGTCCCGATTCTTCAACTGTAACGGTTTTAGAATTTGTACATCCGTTACTATCGGTAACTGTTACCGTATACTGCCCAACAGTGGAAATACTAATTCCTTGCGTAGTTTCACCCGTGGACCATTGATAACTGACAAATCCGGCCGGTGCTTCCACATACACATCAAAACCCGTACAGAAATAATAAGTTTCATACATTTGAATTTCCGGCTTGGGAAGCACAACTAAATTCAGTTCACCGACATTGACACATCCTGTATTATTATCAACAATTCTATAATACACTGTTTGTGTGTGTGGAGTAGTATTTGTATATGGTGAACTCAAAGGATTGACATTATTTTCTGCATCGGCTTGTGTAGCATGAAAAGTAATGGTATAATCCGAAGGGTTTCTTCCGTTTAAAATTTCCGGAATTTTGGAATCCAAATCAAATACGGCAATTCCGTCATCATTGTCGTCACATTCTTCCAAATCCGAAACTGTATAAATTTCAGGTAGATGATGAACAATCACATCAAAGGAACCGTAATCCGTACATCCGGTTTCATTGTTAGTGACACTGAACCAAATGGTTTGATTGTAAGGTGTGGTTGTAGTATAAGGATCGGTTATTTCATTGGTATTGCTTTGTGCATCGGTGAGGGTTTCATAATAATGAATATCAAAGTTGCCGGGTGAAGTTTGTAAATTATTTATTTCTTGATTTTTATCCGTTACATTAAAGGTGACGAGGCCGTTTTGATTATCATCACAAAACTCCATATCGCTCACTCCGGTCACAACCGGCAAAGGGTAAATAATAACCTGGGTAATGACTTGAATTGTTCCACACCCTGAAATATAAATAGTGGCGGTAACGTCATATGTCCCATCAGTAGCATAGGTATGTTGAACACTTGACTCTTTTGTGTTAGAAGCGTTGGGTGGAGTAGTGGTATTATTACCATCGCCGAAATCCCAATCCACATGATCTATATCCTTATTTGTTGAAACAGTAAGCTTGACAGTTTCACCCAAGCAGAAATCAATATCAGGATTTCCTGTTTGTGCATCCTCAGTTTCAATTTGCACAAAAAACGATTGAATAAACTGAGGAAGACCTTGTCTGGATATTTGCCCTGCCGGCAAGGTTATGGAATTTTGTACAAAATTACATGCAGGTGTAGCTAAATTCGGGTTATTGATAGTGCCCACATAATTTCTTCCAGTTCCGTATGATTGAGATTCCGCCACATATATCTTCCCGTCTATTCCGAGTTGCAGGCCGCCTCTATAACCGTTATAGCTTGCTACCTGTTGATAATTATAGGGTGGGGAACTCAAATCATATTGAAGAATTCTTGTGGTAGCATTGGAAGTGGAAGCACCGTCTGTTCCTTTCACATAAAGATAGTTGCCATCCGGTGAAAATTCCACACCGTATGGTCCAAATCCGGGGGGCATAGTCAAAATAGCTAAATTGGAAACCACACCCGTATTAATGTCAAAATCCAGTAAATAAAGGGTTTGATCATAATAATTGGCAATGGCCACTTTATCTCCTTGCGTGGATAATTTCATATATCCGTGCGCCAGGTTAATATTAAATGAAGTGGGTAGTGTAGTCACCACTGCATTGGGAGCGATGCCCGAGGCATCAATCTTTATTGCATAAAATGTCCTGCGCGGTGCATTATAGGTTGTAATAGGAAAAGTTGTGTTTCCGTTTTGAGGAGCCGTACCCACTGTGACCACCCAAACATAATCACCCGATAAACTGGCAACAGCAGTCACCTTTTCCCTTACTTTATCAATCAACAAAACATTTTTTTGTCCCGCTACCACATCTCCGTTTCCACCGTTCAAGGTCATGTCCACTACTGAATAACGCAATCCGTTATCCCCCGAATCATCATCTACCGAGAAAACAAAAAATAAGTCCGGGTTCCCGGGATGTGGAACAATCAACCCCGACTGAGATGAAGAAGGATCGCCCATCAATCCGTTTCCGTTGGGCATCACATTGTGATTCCGATCAAAAATGGTGATTCCATCTGTATACATCAACAAATTTCCCATACAATCCGATATGGATGAACAGCCTTCTATGGTATAAAGCTGACCTGCTTGCGGTGTAACGGGCAACGGATTAAAATCCAACCCTGCTCCATCACCAAAAAACCAATTGGCGGCTTCCAGTTGAGAGAATGCCGAAGTGAATGAAAAAATAAGTATAAAAAAAAGAGCAATTTTTTTCATGAGGGCGTATTATTTAAACAATAAATATAAAAAATAAATTTTATTTTCTTTGATTGTGAATAAGATTTGTAGAAAAAATTTGTTTGGATTATAGGCGTCAAGCTGCCAACGGCTCGCAACCCGTCGGCTCGCCGTTGGGTCTTGATCGCGCTCCGGCGAGCCTTCAAACCACTCCAAGCCTTATGCCAAGCAAGTTTTTCGTCTCGCCTCCGGCTTCGTGAACCACCCTGCGGACGTTTCACTCCGCAACTCCGGGAGCCTTCGGCTTCCTGAAATCAAAGCCAAAAGCCACGCCTTGTCTCCCTTCTTCACTTCGCAAGCCCCTGACGGGTCTTGCTGCGCAACCCTCGGAGCCCTTCGGTCTCCTCGGTGAACCGGTGAGCCGGACAAAGCCGTCTCACCTCTTGCGGCGGGAGAGCCTGCGCCAAGGCTTGTCTCCCCGCCGGAAATTTTTTAATGAGATTTCTCAGTCGTTGCTTCGCAACTCCTTCGAAATGACAACGCTGAAAACACAATGAAATCAATAGAACAATGTCATTCCGAGCGAGTTCCGGCGCAAGCCGGAACGACGAGGAATCTCATTTTTTTTCAAATTTGTTTGAGATTTCTCGTCGCTCGCCTGCGGCTCGCTCCCACGAAATGACACGCTCTTCTACAATAAAATCAGTAGCGCATTGTCATTCCGACGGAGCTTGGCGACGAGGAATATCTCCGCGCCGGCGGGCGGAGTGTTATCCTTTTGAAGGCGAAGCCGAGCGGATGTGCGTTTGAGGAGGCTCCGAGCATGACGAGGAGACCCCGCAAAACGCTTTTACATCCGCAGGCTGAGCCGAAAAAGATTTAAACGAAGCACGCCATAAGGCGCCCTGAAAATCTTTTCATATCAATGTGCATCCAACCAATTGTCGGCGGCATGGATGTCGGCGGTGAGGGGAATACTGAGATGAACGGCATTTTCCATTTCTTGTCGTATGATTTCCTCGGCTTTTTCCAATTCGTCTTCGGGGACCTCAAAAACGAGTTCGTCATGCACTTGCAAGAGCATTTTGGTTTTCATGTTTTCTTCGCGCAAGCGCTTGTCTATTTGGATCATGGCTTTTTTGATGATGTCGGCGGCACTTCCTTGAATGGGGGCATTGATGGCGTTTCGTTCGGCGGCACCACGAACTACGGCATTGCGGGAATGGATGTCGGGGAGATACCTGCGACGTCCCATGATGGTTTCCACATAGCCGTGTTCACGGGCAAATTCTATTTGTTTTCGGATATATTCTTTGAGTTTGGGATAGGTTTCAAAATAGGCGTCAATCAATTTTTTGGCTTCGGTGCGCGAAAGTCCGGTTTGTTGACTCAGTCCGTGTGCCGAAACGCCGTAAATGATACCGAAGTTAACGGTTTTGGCTTGTGAACGTTGGTCGCGGGTTACTTCTTCCAAGGGAACTTTGAACAGTTTGGCCGCCGTGGCACGGTGAATATCTTCTCCTTTTTTGAAACTCTCCAACATGGCCGGGTCTTGACTCATTTCCGCAATGAGGCGGAGCTCTATTTGCGAATAGTCGGCCGCTACAATTTTGTTGTTTTCCACGGAGGGAACAAAGGCCTTGCGGATAAGTCTGCCTTTGGGGGTGCGGATGGGAATGTTTTGCAGGTTGGGATTGGTGGAACTCAAACGCCCCGTGGCGGTGATGGCTTGGTTGAAATGGGTATGTATTTTGCCTGTTTTGGGGTTAATTTGTTTGGGCAAAGCGTCTATGTAAGTATTTTTGAGTTTTTGAAGTTGACGCCATTCCAAAATTTTGCTGACAATGGGATGTTTGAATTTATATTTGGTGAGTGTGTCTTCGGAAGTGGAATATTGACCGGTTTTGGTTTTCTTGGGTTTGCTGTCTATTTTGAGTTTTTCAAAAAGAATTTTGCCCAACTGTTTGGGGGAGGCGATATTGAATTCTTCACCGGCCAATGCATAGATTTCTTTTTCCAATTTTTGAAGTTCTTCATCTATTTCTTTGGAGAGTTCCTCCAGTGCTTTTGTGTCTATTTTCACCCCGTTGAGCTCCATGCGAGCCAACACTTTGATGAGCGGTTCTTCTATTTTTTCATACAATTCCAGGGCTTTGATTTCTTTGAGTTTGGAAATGAGTAAATCTTTGAGTTGAAGCATCACGGAAGTTTGTTTACCGAGGAAGTTTTTGATGCTTTCGCGGTTGGGTTGCTTGGGCAAGGACGGTAAATCCGTGTGCAAATAATTTTGAGCCATGGACCGCAAGTCATGGCGCATATCCGGGTTGATCAAATAATGCATGATCATCAGGTCCCAAAGGCGTATTTCGGGTTCCAGGTGGTGATGAAGCAAAAGTTTGATCCATTCTTTGAGGTCAAAACCCGTTAATGATTTCTTTGGATCAGTCCAGATTTCTTTGTAGAAATGAATCCATTCCTGTTCCGTTTGGTTTATTTCACCTAAAGGGATAAAATAAATCAAATCGGGATGAATGGCTATGCTGATATATTGAACCGGTTGAACAAAATCAAATGTGGCGGGATAGAAGGAAATGGAGAAATTCTCCGACTGTTGCAGTTTTTCTTTGAGCAATTCAAGTCCTTTAGGGGTTTTGATTTCTTGGATGAATGGTCCGGTTTTATCCTGTTTGGTTTGCGATGGAGCAGGCTCGTCACCGAAAAGCGAGTAAGGTGTGCCCGCTTCCATGGTTTTTTCTTTCAAGCCGTTCATCTCTTTGAATTGATCGGCCAAGCGCCTGAATTCCAATTCTTTGAAAATTTCCAGGACTTTATCCGAATCGGGTTCGGAAAGATGAAAATCTTCTTCATGAAATTCCACGGGCGCATCGGTGTGAATGGTAACCAATTCTTTGGATAGAAAAGCCAAATCTTTGGCGCTTTCCACTTTTTCTTTGAGTTTGCCTTTGAGTTTGTCCGTATTCTGATAGAGATTTTCCAATGAACCGAATTCGGCTATGAATTTTTTGGCGGTTTTTTCGCCTACACCGGGAATGCCGGGGACATTGTCCACACTATCGCCGGTCATGGCCAGAAAATCAATGACTTGCCCGGGTTTTTCCACGCCGAATTTTTCTTTGACTTTTTCAATATCCCAAATTTCATAACCGCCTCCGGTCCCCGAAGGTCGGTATATTTTGATGCTTTCGGAAACAATTTGCCCGAAATCTTTATCCGCCGTAACGATATAAACTTCATATCCTTTTTCTGCGGCTTGTTTGGCCAGCGTACCGATTAGATCATCCGCTTCCCAACCTTCTTTTTCAAGGATGGGTATGTGCATGGCTTCCAGAATTCTTTTGATGTAGGGAATGGCTATTTCAATGGCTTCGGGTTGTTCCAACCGGTTGGCTTTATATTCCTCAAACTTGGCTTCACGAATTTCCGAACCTCCTTTGTCAAAAACCACGGCCAGCAAATCGGGTTTTTCTTTGCGGATGATGTCTAAAAGCGTGTTTACAAAGCCATAAATGGCCGAAGTATTCATTCCTTTTGAGTTGATACGCGGATTACGGATAAATGCATAATATCCGCGATAGATCAATGCGTAAGCATCCAGTAAAAAAAGACGTTTCCGGGTGGTGTTTTCTTTTGTCATTGAACGTATTTTTGCAATGGCTTTAAGGCTTCTTCCACATCTTTGATATTTTCATTGTAGAATTCGCGGTCATATTCTTGCAATAGCGATAGCAAGCCTGTCAGGTAGTTCAAATCCAATTCCGCATCATTGAAGTTTTTATAAAAGGAATCCCGGTCCAGTGAAGCGTAATAATGCATTTTATCCAGGTAGTAGTCCAAAATTTCTTTCGCCAATTTTCGTGCTTTATCCTTATTTCCTAGTTGATAATATTTTTCCACGCCTTCAATGGCCGAATAATAGTAACCGGTATATTTCAACGGAAGTTTTTCGTATAACAAATCCAACACTTCTTCGGCTTTTTTCAAATCTTCTTGCGGGTTGGATTGAGCGCTTGAAGGGATGCTATCGTTTTGTTTTTGTTTGGTCCGTTCAATGAAAGCGCCTGCTAACCGGTGCATCACTCCTCTGTAAATCAACGAATTACGTCGTGTTTCAGGGTCCAAATAAATACCTTTGTTGATATTGCCCCATTTGAATTTCTTCACTTTCTCCCACATTTTGTCCGGGTCTATTCTTCCCATGAATGCACCTCTTTGTGAAGGGGTTTTAATGGGGACGAGTTTATAAGCCAGTCCTTCCAACTGCAAATAATCTTTCAGCCATAGATAATCCGAATCCCTGAAACTACCTCCGGAGAAATAAAGCGGACGTTTCCAGTTGAAATTTTTTAAAATATCCAACATGGCCAGATGAGATTTATATAAATCTTGCCCCTTGGTGTCAATAATCAAATAATCAACAATCTTGGAAGAATCTTCGGGTTTCACAATGCCGTATTTGATGGCGTTTTCTTTATTGACGGGAACTTTGATGTAGCGAGTAGGGTAGATGTAAATTTTTTGGTTATTGTCGGGATTTACGAAATAAGAGCCCAATGTATTTTGCGTGATTTGTTTATCAGAGAGTACAATCTTCATAAAATCTTTGATATCCAGGGTGTCTTCCAATAGAGGTTGATACATGATGATATCACGTGTTCCGTAAACATATTTTTTGTGCGGCATGGTGATAGGCGCTCCTTTTGCCTTATAGGTTTTGTGTTTCATTTGATCAATGTACCAATCGGTTCCCAGCAAACTCGTGTTGATCACTTTCACGTCGGTTCTATATCCTTCTATTTCCTGCGCATACCAAAGCGGGAATGTATCGTTGTCACCCACGGTGAAAATGATGGAGTTAGGGTCGGTGGATTCCAGATATGCCATGGCATTGTGCAGGGCTGAATATTTTTTGGAGCGGTCATGGTCGTCCCAGTTTTCTTTGGCCAGCAAAACAGGAACCGCAAACAGACTTATTAAGGTCACTCCGAGGGCAGTCAGACGAGGGTTGAGTTTATCTTTCAACCAATCATACAGTGCATAAACCCCCATACCTATCCAAATGGAGAAAGCATAAAAAGAAACCACCACCGCATAATCTCTTTCGCGCGGCTCAAAAGGTTTTACGTTGGTATAAAAAAGAATGGCTATTCCGGTGAAAATAAAGAATAATAATAATGCATAAAAAG
>JALVDN010000294.1 GCA_027008965.1 Flavobacteriales bacterium
GATGTTTGGACGAGGAGGCTCGCCGGCGAATGCCGGGAGACCCCGCAGGCCAATATTACATCCGCAGGCTGAGCCGAAAAAGATTTAAACGGAGCACGCCATAAGGCGCCCTGAAAATCAATATGGAATAATCGAATAAGATTGACTTGGAGGGGCTTTTTCTCCGGGGGTGTGATTTGTTTTGTAAAAAAATTCTAATTTTGGGTCAAAATTAGTTTATGTCATCTGTCAGAGCAAAAATTATCGGGACCGGTCATTACATGCCCCAGGTGGTGGTGACCAATGAAGATTTTCTGGACTGGGAATTTTATGATGATAAAGGCCAAAAGATTGATAAGCCCAATGAGGAAATCATCAGGAAGTTTTATGAGATAACCAATATAAGAAAGAGACGATATGCCGCAGATGATGTTTTGACATCTGATATGGCCGCCGATGCGGCGCGCATGGCATTGGAAGATGCGGGTATTGACAAGGAGCAAATTGATTATGTGATTGTGGGGTCCAATTACGGTGATATTCAGCCGGGAACCAATTTCACGGATTTTGTTCCGGCTATTGCGGCCCGTGTAAAAAACAAGTTGGGTATCAAGAATCCGGCATCCGTGGCCTATGATATTATTTTCGGTTGCCCGGGATGGCTTGAAGGTGTGATTCAAGCCCATATTCAAATGAAAGCGGGTGTTTCGCGCTATGCACTGGTTATCGGTGCGGAAACTTTGAGTCGCGTGCGCGACCCTTATTCCAGAGATTCCATGATTTTTGCCGATGGAGCGGGTGCCGTTGTGCTGGAATTGACCAACAATGAAAAGGAAGGGATTTTGTCACACCTCACGCATAGTTACACAACACCCGAGGCGGAATTGTTGAGCAATGAAAAATCGGTTAAAAAAGAACATGATCCTTCACAGCGTTATATTTATATGAAAGGGCATAAGATTTATGAATTTGCTTTGAATTATGTTCCTCAAGCCATGAAGGCTTGTTTTGACGCTTCGGGAGAAGATATCAAGGATTTAAAAAAGGTTTTCATTCATCAAGCCAATGAAAAAATGGACTGGGCGATTGTGAAACGTTTTTTCAGGTTATATAAAATGCCTATGCCTTCCGATATTATGCCTGCCAATATTGAATGGATGGGCAACAGTTCGGTGGCTACCATTCCCACGCTTTTGGATCAGGTTTTAAAAGGTGAAATTCCGGGACATGAGCTAAAACGCGGTGATTTGATTTTGTTGGCTTCCGTGGGGGCAGGCATGAATATCAATGCCGTTACGATGCGCTTTTAAATTCATGCGGTCAAGTAGGACAAAAGAAAGGCGAGTAAAATAACTGCAAATTTTTTCAAGTGGAATTGGTGTTCTTTATCGCTTTCAAATAGTATGGTTGTGCTGATATGGGTGAGAACACCGGCCGCAAAAGCATTGACATACACATGGTTTTCTTTCAAAAATTCAATTTGTCCGGCGATGAAAGCCCCAAGGGGCGACATAAGTGAAAACAATAAGAGTACAATAAAAATTTTAACGGGTTTGTAGCCGATACTTGCTAGAAAAGAAGCTATGATGAAGGCTATGGGGATTTTATGCACTACAATTCCATATAAATAAGCATGACCGGATGTAAGATGTACAGGGAGGCCTTCAGCAAAAGCGTGTAGAAACAATCCGGCAAAGATTCCGGCTGTGATAACAGGAGTATGATGATGTTCGTGTCCGTGTTCAATGCCGTGGGAAAATAGCTCTAGAATCAATTGAAATATAAGTCCGGAAATGAGAAAAATCCCGGTTAATTTGGGATTAAAAATATGCTCGTGGTGGTGTTCAACATGCGAATGCTGACCATAAATTTCTGGGAGTAAATGAAAAATAATGATTCCAAACAGATAGGCTCCACTGAAAGTAAGAAGTAGTTTGACGTTTTTTACCCGTTTTTTCAAGGTCAAAAAAATGATTCCGCCAAGCCAAACCGATAATGTAAGGATTAAATATTCCATCAGCTTATTTTGTTTTCAAGTTTTCGATAGTGTTTTTGTGCTTCCGGAAAGAAAAACCCGTCTTTGTAGTTTTCCAAAATTTCCAAGAAATATTTTCGGGCTTCTTCCGGTTGGTTTAATCTTTCAAAAAGGATGCCTAATTTGAACAATGCTTCTTCGCGGTGAATT
>JALVDN010000295.1 GCA_027008965.1 Flavobacteriales bacterium
TTTGATTCCCATTGAGCAAAACCATTTTTCCGTCCGAATTCCTCACGGCTACGGCAATCCGGTCGGCATCGGGGTCAGTGGCCAAAATGATTTCGGCGCCTATTTCATCGGCTTTTTTTAAGGCCATGATGAATGCTTCAGGTTCTTCGGGGTTGGGAGATTGAACCGTGGGGAAATCACCGTCGGGACGGGCTTGTTCTTCTATGATATGAAAATCGGTAAAGCCCGCTTGCTGCATAGCCTTGGGCATAATGGTGATGGATGTTCCGTGCAGGGACGTAAATAAAATTTTGATATTACTCCTGTCTCGTTTTCCAAAGGTTGCATGCGCTATTGATTCCTTGATAAATGCTTCATCCATTTCTTCTCCCACCCATTCTATCAAATCGGGATTAGCATCAAAACGAATGTCTTCAAATTTTACCTTTTTGATAGCTTCCACTATTTCTTTATCATGCGGCGGAACCACTTGCGCACCGTCATTCCAATAGACTTTATAACCATTGTATTCAGGCGGATTATGAGAAGCGGTGAGTACGATTCCCGCATCGGTTTTCAAATATCTGACGGCAAAAGAAAGCTCGGGCGTAGGGCGGAATTCTTTAAAAAGAAAAACCCTGATTCCATTGGCCGAAAAAACATCGGCAACGATTTGAGCAAAATACCGGCTATTGTGCCGCACATCATAATTCACCGCAACAGACAAATCCTTACCGGGAAATACTTGCTTTAAATAATCAGCCAATCCTTGCGTATTTTTCCCGATGGTATATTTATTCATCCGGTTGGTGCCCACACCCATGATTCCACGCATCCCCCCCGTACCGAATTCCAAATCTTTATAAAAACTTTCATAGAGTTCTTCGCTCCCGGATTCAATAAGTAATTTTACTTTTTTTATTGTCTCTTCATCAAAAGGCGGTTTTGTCCATTCATAGGCCCTTGCCAGAATTTCTTCTTTATTCATTTTCATTCGTTTTATTGATTAGCTATTTCCCAAATATTTAAAAATATGTATTGTGTTCTTCGATGCAACGCATCAAAAGTAACTTCACGATAGGTATCCTTTGGTGTTTTATTATAAGGGTAACCCGGGGCATAGTATGTTACAAAAGGAATTTTTTTATTTAAAAACATAACCACATCCGAAAAATTATCCCGGTTTGTAAAATGGTCTTTCATGGGACGATAGAGAAGCTCTATTTCGGGTCCTTTTTTATTAAATTTCTCCACTTTTTTCTCCACGGATTTATAAGGAAAATCACCGGTTACAAAAACATAATTCGGATTTTTGGCCAAACTATCCACATAGCCCAGCGCATCCAAATCAACTACAGTTTTGATTTTCTCCAACGGAACGGGTGGAAATTCAAGAAAATGTTTGGCGCCTATGTGATCTTTTTCTCTTCCTGTAAACCAAACAAAAAGAAGTGATCTTTTTAATCTGTAACCTTCATTGGCCGCCAAGTTAAAAGCATTGGCCATTTCCAATAAGGCTGCAGTTCCGGTGGCATTGTTATTGGCGCCGGGAAATACAACCGTATCTATTTTCCCCAGATGATCATAATTGGCAATCACAAGAACATATTCATCCGGTTTAGTATCTCCTTCAACATAAGCTATGATATTTTTGGCTAAAACAGGTTTAGTTTGTGTTTTATAATCAATGGTTACGGGGACAGGCCATTTTCTGTCCTTTCTACCGGAATAATAAACGTCTCTCAATGAGTTATAACCTGTCAAATCTTCCAAAACACGCGTGCTGATAATAAAATCATACAACGAATCGGCTTTTACGCCGGTCACAGGTTTACGTGATTCATATATTTGATCGAATATTTTTTTATAGAATCCATAGTTACCTTCATCAAAATAAAACATGGCTTTGGCTCCGTGGCTTAAGGCGGCATTTCGTTTTTTGATGTATGCATGAATAGGATCCGCCGACCACTCCGAAGGTCTGTTTGTACCGGTAAGTATATATGCTCCGAAATCATCCCTGGGTTCACCCGCTTTTACCAATACAATTTTATTTTTAACATCCAAATAGGCATAATCATTAAAAGAAGGATCGTCCACTCCGTAACCCACATAAACAATATGGTCATCGGTGAAATATAAACTGTCATGCGGGAAAAAACTCAAAAAATCCTCTCCGAGATGATATTCATTCACATCCGTTGAAATGGTGACATCGGGTTTGTTGGGCATGATGATTTCAAAAGACTGGTAGTAGTCCTCTTTCATAGGTTCTAACCCATACTTTTTTAAAATACCGGTGAGATAATCGGCGGCTTTTTGAGCGCCTCTTGTACCGGTTTCTCTTCCTTCCATTTTTTTGGAAGATAATTTTTTAACATGTGAAATAAGTTCGTTTATATAAATTAAATCGGCATAGTATAATTGAGGTGATTTCTTATATGAAGAAGAAAAAATCAGTCCCAACAATATTAATGCCCCAATGATTCCCCCGGTTTTTTTTAGCATAATTCTTATAGAAATTATTTTTTACGTGGTAAAAATACGAATTAATCCTGTTTTAAAACCGGTAGGAATAACTCACGGATGGCAAGATGGGAAACAAACTCATTTGATAGATTCCGTATGAATATTTCCGGGTTTGCTCGTTATATTCGCCGTCCATGTAATAATAAAATGGATTTTGCCTGTTATAAGCGTTATAAACACTGATGGTCCAGGTGCGTTGTCCGTATTTTTTCTTTTTGGTCATTTGAAGACTCAAGTCCAAACGGTGATAAGGCCGCATGCGGTAACCGTTTTTGGTTGTGTATATATAGTTCCGACCAAAACCAAAACCCAGCGTGTGATCACTAAATTGGGTTGAATAATAACCGATGGGCAAAGTCACCGGATAACCCGAGCCAAATGTCCATGATGCCGAAAAGTTCACATTCTTTTTCACCGGATATTGGAAAACCACGTTTAATGAATGAGGTCTGTCATAAACAAATGGATACCATTTTCCGTTATTCACCGGAAAACTGAACCGGCGCATAGATCTGGCGTAGGTATATGCCAACCAACCGGTCCACTTCCCTTTTAATTTTCTTATGAGTATTTCGGCACCATAGGCATATCCTTTTCCGTTTTTCACAATTATACTTTCCCATTGAGAACTTCCCAAACCCAAAAAACTCTCGCCCGGACGATAGGTAATCAAATGCTTTAATTCCTTATAGTAAATTTCCAAACTCCAATCCCAAGCATTCCCCGGCCATGTTTGTGCTATCCCTAGGGCCGCTTGCCAAGCATGAGCGGGTGGAGCTTTTTCTGTAGGGGGCAACCAAAGGTCAACCGGAAGCCCCAATCCCGACGATGAAAGCAAATGTACGGTTTGTTGCATTTGAGTGTATGAAGCTTTCAACGAAAGATTTTCTTTCAAAAGATAATTCACGCCGATTCTCGGTTCCAATGAAGGAAAGTTTTTTGTTCCGGTTATATAATTATTTAATCTCAAGCCTATTCGTGACTTAAATCTTTTGCCTATTTTATTTTTCCATTCCGCATAGGCATAAAGCGTTCCAGAGCGCAATCCGTAATCTCCCAAAACCGTATCGGTTTCATTATTCAAATCGCTTTCTTTGATTTGCAAAACTCCGGGTTTAAACCGGTGATAAGTTCCTCCTATTCCGAATTTAATTTTGTGATTTTCATTGAGGAGTAAATCCATATCGGTTTTCAGGCCTAAATCGCGTATGCCGGATATGTAGGCTAAATAACTTTTGAATTCTTCATCTTTTTCGCGGGCGCTCACTTTCAGGCGATATCGCGTATAAGAAAAAATGGTGTTGGCAAAAAGTTTCGGTGTAATAACACGTCTCCATCTGACTGCCAACAGATGATTGCCCCATCCCATTCTGCCTTTGAAACGATAATTTTCCGGTTTTGATTGTTCCGAAAACATAAATGCATCTTCACCCAAATACCAGCTGATGTCAAAATCATCTTTGTCCGATGCACGATGATTAACCTTGATATTATAATCATAAAAAGTATAAGCAAAGGATTCCTCGCCTTCAGAACCCAATGAAGAAGCCGCTTTGAGCAAAATTTCATAGGGAAAACGCCTTGCCGAAACAATAAATGAAGTTTTATCTTTGATGATAGGCCCTTCAAAAGTAAATTTGGCACTGATAAGCCCGAGCATAAAAGCGCCATGATATTCTTTTTTATTTCCGTCGCGCATGCGAACATCCAAAACCGATGATAACCGGTTTCCGTAGCGGGCCGGAAAATCGCCTTTATAAAGCGTCACTTGATTGATGGCATCATTATTAAAAACCGAAATAAAACCTCCCAGATGATTGATATAATACAATGGTACATCATCCAATAGAAAAAGATTTTGATCCATTCCGCCGCCGCGTACAAACATGCCGCCAAAGCCTTCTTTGCCTTGTTGAACACCCGGAAGCAAATGCATCACTTTGATCACGTCCGGCTCGGCAAAAATCACCGGAACTTGTTTTAATTGTTTGGCTCCAAGCGTAATCCAGCTCATTTCTACTTTCCGTTCAGGATGAGCGGAACTTTCCGCACGTATGACCACTTCTTCGAGTTGTTCACCGGGAAGGAGTTTTACATTCAAGGTGATACTTCTTTGTACCTTAATCTTAATCTTCTTAACAAAACTTTTATAACCCAAAAAATTCACATGAATTTCCAAACTGTCATGCTTCACCGGAACTTGCAAATGAAAATAGCCGTGTTCATTGGCAACCGTTCCTTTACCGCTGTATTTTTCATACACTTCGGCTCCTAACAATTTTTCTCCCGATTTGGCATCCGTAACATAACCTGAAATAATGATTTCTTCATCGGATTGGGCAAAACCTCCGTAACAGAAAACAAAAACCTGAAAAAACATCAATAAATATCTCATTATCTGCTAATTGGGAGGATAAGTCATGTTTATGATTTGGGTATGATAACTCATCACGGTGCCATAACCATTTTGAACATTGGAATAAATGTTTTCTCTGTCTGTGGTGGAGATAAAACCTTCTGCTCCGTAGTTGGCATTTTTAGTGAGCATATATTTGTATGCACTTTCGGTGAGACGTGAAATTTCAATAGAAAGGGTATCGGTTGCAAAATCCACACCCCACACTTGATAATACAAAGCAAACTTTCGTGTGTTATCCAAATCCTCTCCTTTTAAAATGAAATAGTTAAGCCGGCTATAATCTTCCCCGATTTCCGGAGCATATAAATTTAAAGGTTCTTTGTAGGTCTGAGGATTAAAATTATAGGCCCTGATTAAAAAATAATCGGGTTCGTCCGGTTGAACAGGGATTTGGAAGTTTAATTCCAAAAGTGAACCGGTGTAATTATTATTTGTTGTAAATCTTGCCGAAAGAATGATGGCTCCCGGCGAAGCGGGTATACGGGTAGAGCCTTCGGCCGGTTCTTCATCCGGAACATGCGCCACTAATTTATATGTTTTTCCTTCCTCCGGATAATAGGAAGACAAAAATTTTAGTGCAATTCCGTCATAAAACAAAGTATCCACCAATTGATTGTTTTCATATAACGTAATATAGGACTGTGAAAGAAGAGGCGAATCATCGTATTGATATTCAAATGCTTCTTCAAGTTGATGAACGATACTCAATGATGCCGTGATGCTATCGGCCGGATTCATGGCACTGAATAAAACAACGCGGTATGGAGGAGCGGGTAAATCTATTTTTATTTTTTTACTGCATGAATTTATTTGAAGGAAAATCATTAAAATAAGAAAAAGTGAAAACGGTTTGAGTTTCATAATTTAAAATTACAAAAAGTTATGACAATAATACTAATTTTTTCCCGTTAAATATACGGCCGTTAATAAAAGAATGCCAAACAATATTTGTGTCAATGTCAATCTTTCTCCGTCTAAAATTCCGGCTATCACGGCCACCAGCGGAACCAAATACGTAAAAGTGGAAGCAAAAACCGATGTGGAAATTTGTACCAACCGGTTGAACATGAGTTTAGCTATCACACTCCCTGTCACCCCTAAAAAAACGGCATAAGCAACGCCCTTCATAAAAATGGGATTTTGAAAATCCTGAGGTTTAACTCCTGTAGAAAAAAACATCAACAAAGCAATGGGGAGAATAATGATAAAAACTCCTCCGGTAAATGTCAGTGCCGGTATATCTTGATACCATCTTTTGACCAAATTGATATTGATACCGTAACTCAAAGAAGCAATAATAATCAAAAGCGCATACCAATAATTTTGCTCGGGATGGGCTTGCGAACTCACCAAAATGAGCCCCACTGTGGAAAGCATTCCCAAAATCACGCCTGCTATTTTATATTTGTTCACGGGAAATTTAAAAAACAAATAGCCCACAAGTAGCGTAAACAAAGGTGTAACCGAAGTAAAAACCGCTGTAATTCCACTGTCAATATATTGTTGTGCAATAGCAAAAAGGGTGAGCGGAAATAAAGCGCCCAAGGTTCCCGTGGTCAAAAAATACAAGTAATATTTTTTAGGCAAAGCCAAAACACGACGCAAAACAATGGGAAAAAAAATAATTCCGGCTGTGATAATACGCAAGGTCGAAACTTGCATGGGAGACAGACCTTCCAGTGAACGCTTGGTCCACAAAAACATGGTCCCCCAAATGAGCGAAGCACCCAGAAGATAAACCCATTTGAGCTTTTCTTTATTCACTCAACCATTTCTTTATGGCATCTTCCAATGATTTTCCATGTAAATTTTTAGCCCTGATAATTCCTTTGCTGTCCAATAATAAAGTTTGCGGAATGAAATTGATGTGATATTGTTTGGCTATGGGTTCCTGCCAACCTTTCAAGTTGGAAACATGAAACCAATTTAATCCGTCTTGTTGTATGGCCCGCACCCAAGCTTCCTTACTTTTATCCAGCGAAACACTTATAATATTCAAACCCTGATCATGGTATTTTTCATATAACCGGACCAGGAAAGGATTATTAACCCGGCAGGGCTTACACCATGACGCCCAAAAATCAACAATGGTCACTTTTCCCATACTTCCGAATAAACTGATAGGTTCACCGTCAGGGGTCAAACCCGTAAAATTGGGAGCTTGTGTCCCAACGGCACCCACTGAAAGGGTATTGAGCCGGTAGGTCAAAAATTTTCCGGCTTTGGTTTTCTTCAAATTTTCAGGATAAGAACCATATATATCCGTGATTTTTTTAAAATCGGGTGATGGTTGGTATGTAAGCTCTATCAAAGCCAATACACCGGGCAAACTCATATTCTCCCGGGCAAAATCAAAAACAAAACCGGTCCACTCTTCATCAGTCTTCATAAGGGCCTTTTCCCATTTTTTTCTTTCTTCACCCTGTGAAGCAGATAACTTTTTAAAAATTTCTTTCCGTCGGGTCAAAACACTATCTTTCTTAGCATAAAAACGGTGTAATAAATCGTTGGACGAACTGCCGGTCACATACGAATGCTTGAAATCTATTGTATCAACCGTTAAAGTAACATCCGCATCTCCTAAAATAGCAGGAACGCTTGCCGATCCGTTACTAATCATAAAAAATTCGGGTGAAAAAGGAGCAAAGGAATAATCAATCTTCCCTTCCTTTACATGAAGCGTATCCACCACATGAACTTTTCCTTTTTCGTCAATCGTATATAACAGCAATTTATCCGATTTAAGCCCCTTTGCATCACCTGACAAATGATATTGTTTCATTTTGGGTTGCGACCCGCAACCTGCAAGCAATAAAAACAGTAAAACCGGAAGGCTTGAAACAAATTTATTCATTTAACAATTCTTTAATTTTGGCTTCCAATTTTTCTCTTCTTAAATTTTTGGCCCTGATCACACCGTTCTTATCCAAAATAAAAGTGGAAGGAATGGATTGAACACCGTATAGCCTGGCCACAGGATCTTGCCAATATTGAAGATGTGAAACATGCTTCCATGTCAATCCGTCATCCTCAATGGCTTTCAACCAAGCATCTCTTGCATCGGGCTTATCCAAAGAAACGCCTAATATTTCCAAACCCTTGGGATGATATTTTTTATAAATTTCAACCACATAAGGATTTTCTCTTCTACATGGTTTACACCATGACGCCCAAAAATCCAAAATCAAAACCTTGGAATTTTTCAACACATCACTCATCTTGAGGGTTTTTCCTTCCGGCGTTGGCGCTTCAAAATCCGGTGCTTTCATCCCAATGGCCGTTTTCAAATTCAGTTCAATTCTTTGGATGGCATCTTGAGCCATAGATGATTTTTTCACCTCGGGCGAAAGCTTATCATACAATGCTTTCAATTTCTTGGCATCCGCATCCTGATTAAAAGATAAATCACTCAAAATCAAAGCCGAAGTATAATTATCCTTATTCTTTTCAATGAACTTATATGCCAAGCGGGTTTTTTCATCTTGCAATGCAAAATATTCCTTTTCCACCCGGTCCATCTCTTGTTGGTCTTGCTTTTGACGTGCCGTGGTATAGGCTTGTTGCAATTGCATTTCCTTATTCCTGAATT
>JALVDN010000296.1 GCA_027008965.1 Flavobacteriales bacterium
CAAGACCGTTTTGTGTTGCTAAGTTACCATAGTATATTGTTTGAATACCATCTCCATCTCTAATACCATCTGCTGTAGGAAAAGCACCCGGAATCAATGGATTAAATAAGTCTCCACCTTCCATAACTGTAGCACTGATATTTTTGATAGCTACTTTATCATTGATACCATGAACCTCAATTTCAATTCTTTCAACTGCTGTAAAAATATCACCTGCAGCATTAGACCATTTAATAGTATATTCAAAAACATCGTGTTCAACTCTACCAGCACTAAACATATCTACTTTGCTACTATCTAGTGTATAGATATAGTTACCATGCTCATCTAGTGCCAATTCACCATATGTACCTTGGACAATTCCATTGTTAGCTGCTATTCCAGCACTATTAAAAATAGTTCCATCAAGAACCTTAAATTCTTCGTTTGAACCTATTGGTGGTACTACACCTGGAGCTATTTTGTTGTTGTCAAACACATTTCCAGTTACCTGGGTTCCATCTTCGCTTATTTGTCTTAAATCATCTACCGGTTGGTTAGCGTTGTTTACTGCCATAATTCATCCTTTTTTAAAATTTTTTTTGTTTTTTTGTTGACGCCTCATTAGACGCACCTTGTCACTCCCTTTTTACCATATATTTTTAGATTTGCTATTTTTCCATATTACTCCTCCTCAAATATATAGGTTGCCACTAGTACATCATTGAGCGTTAGTTCTTTTACTTCCACTCTTGTACCATTGACATCATATATATATTTTTTATTGTTTTGTTCTGTTAATAACCTATCTGTACCATAATATTTATTATCAAAAGTGTTGCTATATTTTTCACTATTAGAGATGCTATTTACACTCATTAATACTTTATCACTATAGTATGAAGTAGTTACTCCTTCACTCCAACTATAAGGCTCGCCATAAAGAAAATGCCACAATTTATCTAATTTATCATCACTATATTCAAATGTAGTTTCTCTACTTACATCAAAAGGCATTATTGGATTAGTGGCTAAGCTATCTTGTTGAGCTTGAGTTAATCTAGTATTTGCTGGTGGAAATCCTCCAGTTGGCACATTTGGTGTGATCAACTGAGTATCATTCAATTCTCTAATTTGATATCCAGCTATGGTATAGTTACCACTTAGTGTTCTACTAGGTGCACCATTATCGTTATAAACATATAATACAGCTTCTGTTTTGTTACCACTATTGCCAAGATCGATAAACTTTATCAACTGTTTATTTTGTTGAAAGATAATACTATCTGCTATATCAACTATATAGTTTGTATGTTCGTCTATCGATAAACGAAGACTAAGATCTGATGCAAATTTATTTTTTGTATTTGGTTGTTTGTTTTCAAAAACTCTGATACTTTTATTTATAGGAATTGCATCATCAGTCCAACCTTTCATGATGGTATAGTTAGACTCAGTTGTATATGTATATGTTGTTATTTCGGTTTGCTCACCTTGTGTTTTTTCTACTTTTGATAGATAGTTATCATCATTGTAAAAATATTTTATGTTGATTCCACCAGCAACTATATTTTTTTCTATTAATCGATATGTTTTAGTTGGTATGTTGCCATCTTTGTTAACATTTGCTGTTATTTTTAGATTAATTTCATTTGATCCATCATTTGCTGTTACGGTTGCTGTATAGGTGTTACCTCCACTTGTTTGATATGTTGGAGCACTAAAGGTTAATGTATTATTGTCAGATATTCTAAAGTGATCTCCACTAACGCTATAACTCACACTGCCTGTTGCTTCTTTTGTTGTTAAAGTGATAGATTTGGTAGTGTATTGTTGAACTGAGCCCATATATCCAGTCACATCCCATCTAAAAGGCTCATCAATTACAGATACTATCAAATTTTTTGTAGCACTGTTTCCTTCACTATCGGTTGCTATGACTGAGATATCATACTCGTCTTTACTCTCATAATCAATTTCAGTCTTTGTTTTGATGATGACACCATTACCATCAGTTGTTGTTTCTGTAGTAAATGAGTTTGCATCAGTACCGGCTAGAGAAAAACTTATCTCATTTTCATCAGTTGCCTTTATAGTGATCACCTCCGTCCCAATACTTACTCCCTCTTTGAGTGTTGGGTTTGTGTTGATGTTTGCTTCAAAAACAGGAG
>JALVDN010000297.1 GCA_027008965.1 Flavobacteriales bacterium
TATATCAAACCGCCTATACAAAAGATTGAAGGTAAAACCATTCACTTTTCTGACGGAACATCACAGGAATATGATGTTTTGGTTTTGGCCACGGGCTATCAAATCTCTTTCCCGTTCTTGGATGAAGATTTTGTGAAGACTTTTTATAAAGAAGACGGAATGTATCTCTATAAACTAATCTTTCATCCCGAACACGATGATATCTTTTTTGTAGGCTTCATTCAACCCGACGGGAACATTTGGATTCTCACTGAACTTCAATCCAAACTCATCGCTAAAAAATTGAAAGGAGAATATCAACTTCCGGCCAACATAAAACAACTCACAGCCAAAGAAGTAGAAAAAAGAAATCAAAGTTATATTCCAACCAAAAGGCATTTGATTGAAGTAAATTTATATAAATATAAAAAAGAACTTAAAAAACTCTTGAAGTCATGAATTTATCCGGTAAAACAGTCATGATAACCGGTTGTGGAAGTGGAATCGGGAGGCATTTGACTCAAACTTTTTATCAAAAAGGTGCCAACATAGTCGTAACCGATATTGATGAAAGCAAACTGGATTTTACTAGCAATTGGGATAAAAACCGGTTTTTAGCGTATAAATTGGATGTAACCTCCAAAAACCAGTGGAAAGATGTGATAGGCAAGGTCAGAAAGAAGTGGAAACATATTGATATTTTAGTCAATAATGCAGGTATAGCTGACGCAGAATTTTTTGTGGATATAAAAGATGAAAATCATTTGGATAAACCAATCGATGTTAACCTTAAAGGAACGGTTTATGGCGTCTATTACACCCTTCCTCTATTGAAAGAAGGAAGTGTAATCATCAATATTTCCTCTTTGGCTGGTGTAGCCCCCATTCCCGGAATAAGTTTGTATTCGGCTTCTAAATTCGGAGTGAGGGGATTTACACTTGCTATTGCCCCGGAATTAGAAAAACACGGGATTTTTGTTTATAATGTCTCCCCTGATGCCGTACTGACACCTTTGTTAGAGAAGGTGAAGCGTTATTCTGCAAGCAATATGATTTTTTCAGGTGCTATCTTGCAATGCCAAGATATTGAAAAAGCCATTATCAAACTTCTGAATAAACCACGCCGGAGAGAAATTCTACTGCCGTGGTGGAGAGGATTTTTAGCCAAATTCGGAAATTGTTTTCCTTATTTGGCTTCATCCTTGATTCCGCTTCTCACCAAAAAAGGCGATAAAAAGCGCAAACAGTTCCAATAAAAAACCGCCCCTGAAAGGACGGTTTGAAATAACATACTTACTTGTGTTTTTTCTTAACCTTGATTTTTCAAGGCCTCGGCGCCGCTTACAATCTCCAGAATTTCACCTGTAATCACAGCTTGACGTGCTTTGTTATATTGCAAGGTCAAATCCTCCACCATTTCCTTGGCATTATCGGTTGCTTTATGCATGGCTGTCATACGTGCGCCATGTTCGGATGCCCAAGCTTCCCTGATGGCCCTGAAAAACCGGGTTTTTAAAGATTTGGGTATCAATTCCCTTACAATTTCTTCTTGCGAAGGTTCAAAAATGTAATCTATAAAATCCGATCCTGATTGTTCTTCTTGTTTTTCAATAGGTAAAAAAGTCTCCGAAACGGGTTTTTGTAATCCCGGATTGATGAATTCATTGTAAACCAAAATTACTTTATCATACTCTTTATTCACATATTGCTGCATAATGTTTTCAGCAATGGATATGATCTTATCATACGAAAGATTTTTTTCGTACACATCACTGCGGTTATCAATAATATTATATTCTTTTTTCAATGCATCAAACCCGCGTTTCCCTATAGTAATAACATCTGCATCAATCCCTGCTGACCTGTAATCATCCAATAGTTTTTTAGCTTCTTTTACTGCATTGGAATTCAATGCGCCACACAATCCTCTGTTGGATGTGATGAGCACCACCAATGCCTTTTTAACCGGTCTGATTTCCGCATAAGCACCCGCCACTTCACTGTCAACACCTTGGCTCAAAGACACCAACAGTTCGTTGAGTTTTTCAGCATAAGGACGCATACTTTCTATGGCTTCTTGTGCCTTTTTTAGCTTAGCGGCGGACACCATTTTCATGGCGTTGGTAATCTGCATGGTGGATTTCACCGATGATATCCGCGTTCTGATATC
>JALVDN010000298.1 GCA_027008965.1 Flavobacteriales bacterium
ATTAAAGTAAAAAGATTGAAAGCATTTTGATTGAAATTAATAGTGGACGAAACATTCCAATTTACAATTTTTCTTTCATCCATAACAAAATCATTCACTTTTATTTTTTGAGTGTTATAATCATACTCAACAAAATAAAGTAATTCGTAAGTTTCTCCGTGTTCAATAATATAGACTGTTTCCTGTATTCCCACTGGTTTTATTTTATAGATAATCATTGGGATATCATCTGCTAGGAATGATTTACTTTTTTCAATCAAATATCCACCGGGATATATCTTGCCTAAAAATACATCTCTTTTCAGATGGGTATTATCACCTGTATTTGAAATAGGAGATTGCTTTTTATCACACGAATGAAAGGTTATCCCCAATAATAATAAGAGCCTATTATAATAACTAACTTTTTCATAACTTTCAATTTTTAAGGTTAAACAATAATTTTAAAAGATCACATCCGGCCCTATAGCCGGTTCAGGTTTACCATCGGGTGGCCACCCATTCCCCCGGAACGCCGTCCGGCCGCAACGGCTTCCGGGTGATTTTTGTTACAAATGTATAGTAAAAAAAATACGAGTCAAGTATATACGTGTTAACGTTATGTTAAAATTTTAATTAGAATTATCCTTTTTCTGATTTTTTTGAGACATAATGATAATCTATTATTGAAACAATACTCAATTACATAACGTTTTGTTTCATTTTAGTATCAACTTTAACTAAACCTTATATATCGAAGTCATCAAATTCATTTTATCGGATTGAAAGGAAAAATATTTTTTACAAAATTGTTTCTGAAGAAATCATAAAGGTTTAATCTGGGAACTTATTTTCTAAAAAGAATAAAATCCATCATAAAAAAGCCGTCCGGAAACGAACGGCTTTCCAATGGAAAACAACAGCGAATCCTAATTACTGCGCTTCCCCAACAGCAAAAATTCTTGAATTTTCACTTCGGTCACATAACGTTTTTCATGATCTTGCGTTTCATACTGACGGTGGGTCAATTTTCCTTCCACTGCCATTTCCGTTCCTTTTTGTACTAATTTTTCTATCAGTTCGGCTGTTTTACCCCAAGCTACCAATTGATGCCACTCGGTTTGCTCAATACGATCACCTTCTTTATTGGTGTAATACTCATTCGTAGCCAATGAAAATTTAGCAAGTTTTGTGCCGTTTTCCATAACTTTGATTTCGGGATTTTGTCCCACTCTACCGATTAAATTCACTTTGTTTCTCATAACATTTGATTTTTATGGTTATTAAATTTTCAAATTTCGTTGCCGTCAAACGACAAGGCAAAGATAGAGTGGTGTCAAGCAACTATTCGGTTATTTTTCGTTTGTTTTCGTAACAAAGCGTTTACAAACGTTTGAAAACGGATATTTTATTGTATATTAGACAAATAAATATTCATCTCATGAATCAACAAAAAGTATGCTTGGAATGTGGCGAACCGATTATAGGCCGGATTGACAAAAAATTCTGTTCGGACTATTGTCGCAATGCCTACAACAACCGCAAAAACCGGGATGCCAATAATATGATCAGGCGCATCAATTTGATTTTGAAGAAAAACCGCCGCATTCTCAATGAACTCAATCAATCCGATAAAACCAAGGTGCGCAAGCAAACCCTGCTTGAAAAAGGTTTTGATTTTGAATATTTCACCAGCATGTATGTGGCCAAAAACGGCAATATCTACAAATATATTTATGACGAAGGCTACCGCGATTTTGAAGACGGTTGGGTGTTGCTGGTGAAGAATTTGAAAAAGTAAGGTTTAAATTCCACAGGTTCTATACCGGTATTCCCGTGCTTATCTTCCATTTTAAACTATTTTCTTTTTCTATATGGTAAATCCCAATCGTCAAAGAAATTGCCTTCGTCGTCCAAATATTCATCATAATAATCATCCAAATATTGACCATACACTTGACTATAATCATTACGCATTTCATCATCGTTTTCCGAAAAAGAATCCATCACTTTTGAAGCAAGTATTTCCAAGTATTCCATGTATTCATAAGGGTCACTGAATCCATCATCGATCATCATGTCAGTAAATCCGCTCATAGTTTTTAATTTTTTTTGGTTAACACGTACAAAGATATAGAGGAGTGTTGCAGTCTATTTGCAATGTGATTG
>JALVDN010000299.1 GCA_027008965.1 Flavobacteriales bacterium
CCGAATTTCTTAAAATAGGTTTCCAAAATTCCACGAGACGGTCCGTATACCGCCGCCGTACTGACCACATGATCACCTTGTCCCAAAAAAGCCGCAAATAAAGTGGAAACCGCTCCCATTCCCGAAGAAAAAGCCAAACCGAACCGGCCTCCTTCCAATGTCGCCAATTTTTCTTCCAACGACCGGATAGTAGGATTGCCTATCCGGGTATAAATAAACCCGTCTTCTTCCCCTGCAAAAAGTCTGGCACCATGCTCGGCATCTTTAAACTCAAATGTGCTGGTTTGATAAATGGGCGTGACTACACTTCCAAGGGCATCTTTGAAATCACCGGCATGCACCGCCAATGTATCCAAGCCGTAATTTTTATTTTTTTTCATTTTCGTATTTTTGATTTAAAGGTAAGCATAAATCATAATTTTTGGTATGATAAAATTTTTTTATATGTTTGAACAACAAACAAAACAGATATGTATATCCTTTTTACAAATAATAATAATAACGAACTGACCTGAGGGCGTAAAACCTTGGTAAGATAAACTATGAACCGGGTTTTACGCCCGGTTTTTTGTTTTGTGACAACTGTAAATAAAATAAAAAACTATGTGTGGAATTGTTTGTGCATTTGAACTAGGCGTTAAGGCGGAAGAACTTCGCCCTGAAATTCTCCGCATGTCCAAAAAACTGAGACATCGCGGGCCCGATTGGAGCGGAATATTCACTCATCCGCGTAGCATTATGGCCCATGAAAGGTTGGCCATCGTAGATCCCATTTCAGGAAAACAACCCTTGTATTCGGATGATAATAATTTGGTTTTGGCTGTCAATGGAGAAATCTATAATCATTTGGATTTCAGGAAAAAATATGAAAATACTTATCACTTTCGCACCCAAAGTGATTGTGAAGTAATTCTACCTTTGTATAAGGAAAAAGGACCGGATTTTTTAAATGAACTAAACGGCATTTTTGCTTTTGCGTTGTATGACCGGGAAAAAGACGAATATTTCATCGCCCGAGACCACATGGGTATCATTCCCTTATACATGGGACGGGACGGAAACGGAACCCTTTTTGTTTCATCTGAACTCAAAGCATTGGAAGGCGTTTGCAAAACCATTGAAGTATTTCCACCCGGGCACTATCTTCACAGTCGGGATGGAAAACTCGTACAATGGTACAAACGCGACTGGGAAGCATATGAAAATGTAAAAAACAATAAAAGTTCCATTGAAGCGCTTAGAAAATCATTAGAAGATGCTGTTCACCGCCAGTTGATGAGTGATGTTCCTTATGGCGTATTACTTTCAGGCGGGTTGGATTCTTCCATCATCGCCGCCGTAGCCAAAAAGTATGCTGACAAACGGGTGGAATCGGGGGATAAAGAAGCCGCCTGGTGGCCCCGGTTGCATTCTTTCTCCGTTGGATTGGAAGGCTCGCCTGATTTGGAAGCCGCCCGAAAAGTGGCAGAACACATTGACACGGTTCACCATGAAATCACTTTCACCGTGCAAGAAGGATTGGATGCGTTGGAAGATGTGATTTACTATTTGGAAACCTATGATGTAACCACTGTGCGCGCTTCAACCCCTATGTATCTCATGGCCCGCGCCATCAAGGCTATGGGTATTAAAATGGTTTTATCAGGTGAAGGAAGTGATGAAATTTTCGGTGGATATCTCTATTTTCACAAAGCACCCTCACCGGAGGAGTTCCACAAGGAGACCGTTAGAAAACTCAAAAAATTGCACCTCTATGACTGTTTACGAGCCAATAAATCCTTGGCTGCCTGGGGTGTGGAAGGAAGAGTGCCGTTTTTAGACATTGAATTCATGGACACCGCCATGCGTTTGAATCCGGCCGATAAAATGCCCGGACCCGATAAGTCCGCTCCGAGAGGTATGGAAAAATGGATACTTCGAAAAGCCTTTGAAGATCTGCTCCCCGAAGAAATTGTTTGGCGACAAAAAGAACAATTTAGTGACGGGGTGGGCTACTCCTGGATAGACGCTTTGAAAGAAGTGGTAGAAAAAGAGGTGACTGATGAACAACTGGCCAATGCCCATTATCGTTTTCCCATAAACACGCCGCAAACCAAGGAGGAATACTACTATCGTTCCATTTTTGAAAAACATTTTCCATC
>JALVDN010000300.1 GCA_027008965.1 Flavobacteriales bacterium
TAGCTACGGCTATGCCTACGGATGGCCGGCTTTGTTCTCAACAAAAATAACTACAACGTTATTCTACATTTTATACTTGAAGCACCGCCTTGTTTTTGTGCTTGCGAGGAGGCTTGGAGCGGAGGCTACAAGACCCCGCAGCAAGCGATACAAAAACCGGCTTGCCCGAGCCGAATTTAAGCGGACAGCCCGGTGCACGACGGGTGAGACCCGGCGGGTGCGAGTGCGCTCCGTCGTCACGAAGCAACCGCCGTTGGACGAACCCAGGCGGGCAGGCGCCCTGAAAATTTAAAACTTCCATGAAAATAGATTTTTTTTCTGCATGAGGCTTTTTACAAAAACCTAAACACCAAAATAAATCCGTATATTTGTAAGTTATAATTTATAGTGAAAAAGACAGTATTATGGGTATTTTAGACGGCGTTATCAAAATTTTTGTAGGCGACAAACGAAAAAAAGACATCAAAGCCCTTCAACCCATTGTGGATGAAATCAATAAGATATATCCGGGTTTGAAAAATTTGAGTAATGACGAACTTAGAGCCAAGACCCAGGAGTTTAAAAACAAAATAAAAGAAGCCACCAAAGATATCACAGCCAAACAAGAGGCACTAGCACGTCAAGCCGCCGAAGAAGAAGATATTGATAAACGCGAAGATATTTATAAAGAAATAGACAAGCTGGAAGATGAAAAATATGAGATTGAAGAAAAAGTTCTGAATGAAATTCTTCCGGAAGCTTTTGCCGTGATGCGTGAAACCGCCAGAAGATTCAAAGAAAACGACCGTTTGGAAGTGACGGCTACACCCTTTGACCGTGAATTGGCGGCCACCAAATCTTATGTGGAAATAGAAGGCGACAAAGCCATTTGGTATAACGAATGGGAGGCCGCAGGAAAACAAGTCAAGTGGGATATGGTCCATTATGACGTGCAATTGATGGGGGGAATTGTTTTGCATCAAGGGAAAATTGCGGAAATGATGACCGGTGAAGGTAAAACCTTGGTAGCCACCCTGCCCTTGTACTTGAATGCGCTTCCCGGCCGTGGAACGCATTTGGTGACGGTGAATGATTATTTGGCCCGCCGGGATGCCGCTTGGATGGGACCTTTATATGAATTCCACGGATTGCGTGTAGATTGTATTGACTTGCACCAACCCCACACTGAAGGAAGAAAAAAAGCCTATTTAGCCGATATCACTTACGGAACCAATAATGAATTCGGTTTTGATTATCTGCGCGATAATATGGCGCATGATATGAAAGATGTGGTTCAACGTGAACTCAATTATGCCATTGTGGACGAGGTGGACAGCGTGTTGATTGATGACGCGCGGACACCGTTGATCATTTCGGGACCTGTGGAACAAGGAGACCGGCATGAGTTTAACGAGCTTAAACCCTTGGTAGAAAAAATCGTACATGAACAACAATCCCATTTGACAAAAGAGTTGGCACTTGCCAAAAAGCTTTTGAAAGAAGGTGACACTAAAAAAGGGGGTGAACATTTGTATCGAGTTTATCGCGGTTTACCCAAAAACCGGGCTTTGATCAAATTTTTGAGTGAACCCGGAATGAAACAAATCCTGCAAAAGGCCGAAGCATATTATATGCAAGACCGTCAACGAGAAATGCCCACCATCGATAAAGATTTGTATTTTGTTATTGATGAAAAAAACAATTCGGTGGATTTGACCGATAAAGGAATTGATTTTCTGTCCAAATTCACTTCTGAAGATTTCTTCATCCTTCCGAACATCAGTGAGGAAATAGGAAAAATTGATAAATCCGACTTGTCAGAGGAAGAAAAGATGAAGAAAAAAGATGAATTGTTTAGAGAATATGCCGTGAAAAGCGAACGTCTGCACACGCTCCATCAATTGCTCAAAGCTTATACATTGTTTGAAAACGGTGTGGAATATGTGGTATTGGACGGACAAGTGAAAATTGTTGATGAACAAACCGGCCGTATCATGGAAGGAAGACGTTATTCGGACGGTTTGCATCAAGCCATAGAAGCCAAAGAAAATGTTAAAATAGAGGCGGCCACCCAAACCTATGCCACAGTGACGCTCCAAAACTTTTTCAGGATGTACAGAAAATTGGCCGGGATGACCGGAACGGCAGTTACGGAAGC
>JALVDN010000301.1 GCA_027008965.1 Flavobacteriales bacterium
TTTACCCGTCACCGGACAACCCTTGCCTTTGATAAGTACGGGTGGAACCACGATTATGATGACAGGATTTTCCATTGGCGTGATTTTGCATATAGCAGGAATGCGAAAAAATAAAAAATGAAAGACACTAAAAAAATATATAAGTTCATTATTTCGGGTGGAGGCACCGGCGGACATATTTTTCCGGCCGTAAGTATTGCCCATGAAATAAAAAGAAAATGGCCCGATGCAAAAATACTTTTTATTGGCGCCGAAGGACGTATGGAAACCGTCAAAGTGCCACAAGCAGGCTATGAAATAAAAACTATCCCTATTGCCGGCCTCCAAAGAAAATGGAGTTTAAAAAACCTGTTATTGCCATTTAAAGTGATTAAGAGTTTACTCAAAACACGCAAGATTTTGAAAGCATTCCAACCCGATGCGGTTATCGGCACCGGTGGTTATGTATCTCTTCCCGTGCTATGGATGGCTCAACAAATGAAAATACCCACTTTCATACAAGAACAAAATTCATATCCGGGTATCACCAATAAATTGCTCGAAAAAAAAGCCGTCAAAATATTCACGGCCTATCCCGAAGCACAAAAATATTTCCCTGATGAAAAAGTGGTAATGTCCGGCAATCCCGTAAGGCCATTTCATATCACTTCAGATAAGGAGCGAAAAAATCTATTTGAAAAAGCAAATTGGGATGAAAATAAACCGGTTGTCTTGGTTTTGGGAGGAAGTTTAGGTTCGGCGGCCATCAACAGGGCCATTGAAAAGATGATCATTACGCATCCTGATTTACCTTTTAATCTGTATTGGCAAACCGGGAAGAATTATTTCGAAAAATATAAGCATCATGCTCGAGAAGGCGTTTATATCGTACCCTTTATAGAAAAAATGGATTTGGCCTATGGGGTTTCGGATCTTATTATTTCGCGGGCTGGAGCAGGCACATTGTCGGAATTGGCAGTGGTGGCCAAACCTGCTATTCTGATTCCATCGCCCAACGTGGCCGAAGATCATCAAACCAAAAACGCACAATCTTTCACTAAGCACAAAGCGGCCGTTTTACTGCCTGAAACCCGGTTGGAAAATTTGTATGAAAAAATTGATGAAATGATAAGTAACAAGGATATGTTGGAATCTATGCGTGAAAATCTAAAAAAAATAGCCAAACCCAATGCTGTTCAAACAATAGTGGAGGAAATAGCCCGAAATCTAAAGGATACATGAAAGAAAAAATAACAAATACGGTGGCAATAATCTTTTTCGGTGCATTATCACTGTTCATATTTTTGTGGATAGGATTTGCTCAAAAAAAATGGGTGAATCATCTTGATCCAACTTATGAAATCAACATTTATCCTCGTGAATATAAAATGGTTATACCTGAAGATGTTAGAAAAAAAATTTCAAGCTTGGATGATGCTATGATAAAAGAATCTCCTTTGACCTTCATAAAAAAACTGGAAAAACAAATAGAAACCCTACCTCTTATTGATAATGCAGAAGTGTATTACGATGCAACCGGCAAAATTCATATTGATGCCTATCAATTTAAACCCCTTGCTTATGTCATCTATAAAGGAAAAAAGGAATATTTAGACCAATACGGAAGAATCAGAAATCTTTCCAAACATAAGAATTTATCATTACCTATAGTGAATGGAGTCGCCAATAAAGAAGCATTAATGAAAGTTCACAGGGTTTTGAAAGAAATGAAAAAATATCCCGGCCTAACATCCAGACTGACAAGGATGGAATATAATCCCCACTCCATTCGCATGAAATTATCAGGGCTTTCCGCATGGGTGGTGTTGGGTGATACGGACCGTTTGGAGAATAAATTTTATAAGCTCGAACAGATGGATAAAGCCTTAAAAAGACTGAATAAAAACCACAGATATATCAAATTGGATTTACGCTATAACGGACAGGTTATCTGTCAAAAAAATTAACCGCCATGGAAGAAAATAAAAAGACACATTTTGAAAACAACAATTCCGTGAATAATCCGGTGGAAGTTTCAACGGATGAAATCATTGTGGCTTTGGACGTGGGCTCAACCAAAGTGATAGCCGTTGCAGGATTTTTAAACCGGAACGCTAAAGTGGAAGTTTTGGATTATGCACACTTGTATAATGTGG
>JALVDN010000302.1 GCA_027008965.1 Flavobacteriales bacterium
TACCGGCTATGATTTGTTGTTGTTCCTCTTGTGTTAAAGTTTTCCCGGACGGAACGGCTGCAGATTTGGCCAAGGAAAGCGCCAGGAATTTATTGAGCAAATCGCCATCCAAAGGCACATCCTCGGCCCAATAGGCAAGCAACCGGTGAAGGAAATCTTTAACTTGTTCGTCTTGAAAACCCACAGGAACGCCTTTGATTTCTATATTTCCACCGGCGTTTGAATCTATTCTGATCCCGGATTTTTCCAACCAATCCTTGTGTTCTTCCAAAAGTTTCACTTCATTCGGAAGAAAATCCATCTCAATTGGGAAAACCAGTTCTTGAGAAGGAATTTTTTCGTCTTTCAACATCTCATAATACTTGTTGAACAAAATACTGGTATGTGCCCGGTGTTGGTGAATAAGCATCAAGCCCGATGAAGTAGTGGTGACAATATAAGTGTTTTCCCACTGAATGGACGGAAGCGGAACAGATGATGGAGTCTCCGGGGTATTTAAAAGAGGGGAAGAATTAGAATCGGGTATAAAATCCATAAAAGCATCGATTTCTTTTCCGGTTGGACGCGAGAAAGGCTTGGCATGAGGCTCTTGAAAAGGATTGAAATCTTTATTGACTTGAATAGAAGGTGTTTTTGATATATTTCCTTTGTTTTTGGGGGAAATATGAAAAAGTTGAGGATCGGCATCAAAGTCAATGGACGGCATGCGGTCGAATTTGCCCAAAGCATGACGTACAACGGCCCTTAAAATGTTATAAACAGTGGATTCATCGTCAAATTTGATTTCGGTTTTAGTGGGGTGGATATTGACATCGATATGTTTGGGATGAATTTCAAAAAAAAGAAAATAGGCCGGAATTTTTTTGTCGGGCAACAATCCTTCATAAGCTTGCATCACGGCATTATGCAGATAGGGACTTTTGATAAACCTACGGTTCACAAAAAAAAACTGTTCGCCGCGTTTGAGTTTGGCCGATTCGGGTGTGCCCACATATCCGTGAATCCTGACATAATCTGTTTTTTCATCCACCGGAAGGAGTCGTTCTTGCATTTTTTTTCCGAATATGTCACTTATTCGTTTAAACGTATTGGCAGGATATAAATGATAGATTTCATTGCCGTTATGAATGAGCGTGAATTCGATTTCGGGATAGGCTAGTGCCACCCGTTGAAATTCATCAATAATATGACGCATTTCAACTTGTTGTGATTTGAGAAATTTCCTTCGGGCCGGCACATTGAAAAACAAACTTTTCACGGCAATGGATGTTCCTTTCGGTGTTTGCACAGGCGATTGCTCAATCAATTTCCCGCCTTCTATTTTGATGCGTGTTCCGGTGGACATATCTTCAGGCCGCGTTTTCATTTCCACCCGTGAAACCGCCGCAATGGATGCCAAGGCTTCTCCCCTGAAACCTTTGGTTTGGATATTGAACAAATCTTCGGTGGATTTGATTTTGCTTGTGGCATGCCGTTCAAAACTCATCCGGGCATCAATTTCATCCATGCCCTCTCCATCATCAATCACTTGAATAAGGTTTTTGCCTCCGTCTTTCACCAAAAGTTTGATGTGTTTGGCTCCTGCATCAATGGAATTTTCCAGCAATTCCTTCACCACCGAAGCGGGTCGTTGAACCACTTCGCCCGCCGCAATTTGGTTGGCTAAATATTCCGGAAGCAGGTTGATTTTGTGTCCCATATTTACCAAAGAGGTATTTCAAAGTAAGATAAAATCAAATAGGTCAAAACCAATAAAACGGCCAAAATAATGATAAACCTGAAACCTGTTTGCATAAAGATATTGGGTCTTTGATGTCGTTTGATTTTTCCTCTGATGCGTTCTTCTATTTCGGCTTTTTGCGGGTTTTCGTGTTCTTTTTTTAATTTTTCAAGCCGTTCTTTACGCTCATCATAATAGCGTGGCGTATAGTCAAACTTATTGTTTTTCGGTAAGTGAAAATTGAAAAGTCCCATCGGTTGTTTTAAAAAAGGAATTTACGAATTTTTCTTCAGCCATGCCATTTTGATGGCCGCCACAGCCGATTCCACGCCTTTGTTGCCGTGTTTTCCGCCCGAGCGTTCTATGGCTTGTTGTTTATTGTCGTCCGTGAGAACACAAAAAATAACGGGTGTTTCGCCTTGTACATTCAAATCCTTGATCCCTTGTGCCGTGGCTTGCGAAACAAATTCAAAATGAGGGGTTTCACCCCGGATGATGCTTCCAATGGCAATAATGGCGTCGATAAACTTATTTTTTTGCATCCTGCCGGCACCATATACCAGTTCAAAACTGCCCGGCACATGCCAAACGGTTATTCGCTCATCATCAATCCCCAACCGGTGCAAGGTTTCAATAGCACCTTTCAATAAATTTTCTGTAATATCCGAATTCCATTCCGACACCACAAGCCCAATACGCATCTCCGATGTATCGGGCAAATCGGATTCATCGTAATAGGAAAGATTTTTTCCTTCGGTTGCCATATTTTATTTTAATTGTTCAACCTGAGCCAAATATAATTTGGCATCGCCTACAAAATTGGATTGAGGGTAGTCTTCCACAATTTCTTTGAAATACTTTTCAGCCTTATCCAAATATTTTTTGTCTTGACCGGATTGATAAAGTTCCAACGCAGTCCTACCGGCCTTAAACAAGAACATGGGTGCCGTAAATTCATTATCCGAAAAAAGGGCGGCTTGTTCAAAGTAATCCAAAGCATCTTCCGGTTGATTCAACTGCAGGAAAGAATCACCAATCAACCCCAAAGCCATCGGACGTAAAATTTCATCCTTAGCCTTGAACTTGCTCAATTCTTCAATGGCTTTGTCAAATTGTCCCAGGTGATAATAAGAAACCCCCGCATAGTAGTGGGCCAATCGGCCCGAAGGCGTTCCGCCATATTCTTCTACAATATCCAAAAACCCGAAATGCGCACCGTCACCTTCCAATGCCTTTTGAAACAAAGCTTTTTGTTCGTCCGGATCGGTTGTTGCCAGGGCTTTTTCAAACAAAGCCTGAGCCGGATATAAATCGTTGGCCGCCTTTTGTTGTTTGGGAATCACCACATTGGAGTGATAGTAATAATATCCCACCACGGCAAGCGCAATAATCCCTATACCGAGAAAGATTTTATTTTGGTATTTCTCCAGGAATCGTTCGATTTTGACAACCAAACTGTCGGCTTCGGTCAAACTTTTGGCCACCAAACTTTCGTCTTCTATTTTTTGTTCTACTTTCTTTGCTTTTTTATAAGCTTTTTTCTTATAAACCGCCATAACATATTGTTTCTAAAAAATTTCCTCGCAAATATAAGAGTTTTTAGGCAAAGATACCTTCATAACACAGCACACATCTTTCTTGACCAAGAAAAAAATCCTTCATTGCCTTATATTGAATTTTTTAAGGGCGCCATTTGGCGTGCTCCGTTTAAATCTTGCTCGGCTCAAAGCATTTTTGTAAGTTGCCGTGCGGGGTCTCCTCGTCCAGGCTCGGAGCCTCCTCCGGCAAACAAAAATGAGCTTTTCTCCATCGCAAGGATACCACTTCGCCCGCCGGCGCGGGGAGATTCCTCGTCGCTTCGCTCCATCGGAATGACATGCTACTACTGATTTTATTGAAGGAGAGTGTCATTTCGAAGGCGTTGCGAAGCAACAACTGAGAAATCTCAATAACTTTAGCGTGTAAAAAAGATTTCTCTCTTCGTTTGAAATAACAGAAAAACGAAGTTTTTCCTTTACTCTTCAATAACTCAATTACGCACTTCATTGAACGAATAGCGCATTTTATTGAATACACTTTTCAAACCCGGTTTTAGGCTCCATTATTGATGTAACTTACTTAAAATAAACGACATGAAAAATTTACTTATGCTCACCTTAATCTCTTTTGCAATCATCGCTTGCGACAACAATGATGACACGCAAAACAACCCGCAAAACCCGGCAGACGGATTTCAAACCGGAAACACTTTTTATGAAACCCCCAACGCATACATATGCATAGATCAAGCAGACAGGGATAATGATAATCATCCCGATTACTATACCTTCTTCTTCACCGATGGACGTATCACGGATACCTACGGAGACCTGGGAATAGGTTTTGCCTATGCCTATTCCACCAATACCACACGATTAGTAAAACTTCAAATTTTTGAAAGTGATAATCCTTCATTGACCACCGGTCCTCTAACTGCAGGCAATACTTATCAAGTTTCAACCGGTTTTACACCCATCATCAACGGTTTGGGGGTCACCAAAGCCGGATTTTCAAAGGATTCGTTTATCAGTTATAACCTGCAACCCGGCACCACCGTCTATGGCACGGAAAACGGCTTTGATTTCACCGGCATGCCCGAAGTAATCGGCATTTGGCACTACCCGGGCAATACCCCGCCCACTATCACCATTCAAACCATAAATGTTGACAATAACAATCCCGCCAACAGCACCATCAGTGTGGATTATAGCTTCACGGACTCCTTCGGTACTACCTTTACGGGACACTATGAAGGCACATTGGGAATCATTTTAGACTAACAAATCACTTTTAAAACAATAAAACGATGAAAAACAATTACTTGAACGCCTTATGGTTGAGTTTAATATTTTTTTTGAGCTTAAACGCTTTAACGGCACAACAAACTTACGTGCCGGATAACAATTTTGAAAACTATCTGGAAACCCACGATGCCAACGGCAACACCGTTCCGGTTGGCGACCCGAACAGTATGGGTAATGGTGTTGCTAATGATGATTATGTAACGACAGCCAATATCAGTAGCGTTACAAATCTTGATGTTCACAATCAAAACATTTCCGATTTGACAGGTATTGAAGATTTTGCCGCTTTGGAAATATTGAACTGTGCCCAAAACCAACTTACCGGATTGGATATAAGCCAAAATACTTCCTTAACTAATCTTACTTGCTATTCCAATCAGCTAACAAGTTTAAACACCTCCCAGAATACAGCCCTGAACTTTCTACATTGCGGACATAATCAATTAACAAATTTGGATGTTACGCAAAATCTCTCCCTAAACTATTTGGTTTTCGGACATAATAATATTTCCGATATTGATTTGAGTAATAATCAACAGTTGCTTTATCTGGGTGTTTACGATAACCCGCTTAATAATATTGATTTTACAAATATTACCGCCTTAAATGTTTTGGAATGCTGGAATACTAACTTCACTGAACTCGATTTACATTTGCAACAAAACCTCACATCACTCAGGTGCAGTTTTAATCCGAACCTGACTGAATTAAATATCCAAACCGGAAATAACACTTCCATATCCTATTTTGAAACCCTTTCCACCCCTAACTTGACTTGTATTCAAGTGGACGATCCTGCATACAGCACGGCCAATTGGACCGATATTGACCCGGCCAATCAGTTCAGCACGAATTGTCATTACAATGAAACCTATGTGCCGGATGACAATTTTGAAAACTATCTGGAAACACATCAGGCCAACGGCACATCAACTTTTCTCGGTGATCCTTATAGCATGGGTAACGGAATTGCAAATGATGATTATGTAACCACATCTAAAATTAATACAGTCACAAAATTGAATGTTCAAAACGAGCAAATATCCGATTTAACGGGCATCGAAGATTTTACGGCCTTAATCAGGCTTGATGCGAGCATGAATCCTTTAACCATTTATAATTTCAGCCAAAACATTCAATTGCAAAGGTTGAAATTGTATGCTTGTTCGCTTTCAGCCATTGACTTGTCTGCCAATGTAAATTTAACTGAATTACAATTATTTGACAATCAGTTCAGTACTATCGATATTTCCAATTTAACCTTATTGGAAAAATTAAGTATAGATGATAATCTTTTAAATTCGTTGGATATAACAAATAATAGCTTACTTAATTTTCTTTCATGTTCTGGAAATCAATTAAATCAGATAGACTTAAGTCAAAATACGGCCTTACTTGTTTTGAGTGTAGGACAAAATCAATTAACAAATTTGGATTTGAGTAATAATACTTTATTGCAAGATTTGTCATGTGAAAATAATTTGCTTACCCAGTTAGATATTTCACAAAATCCCGCGCTCGAAAAAATTTGGTGTCATGATAATCAATTGACCGGTTTGGATGCAAGCTCAAATCCTCAACTCTGGTTTTTATATTGCTTCAACAATCAATTGACCGATTTGAATGTGGCCAACGGAAATAATACGGCCTTTATCAATTTCCCTTGCCGTCCGGCGAATAATGCTTCCAACGGATGTCCGTCTTTTTTGGCCACCGGCAATCCCAACCTGACCTGTGTTTTTGTGGATGATAAAGCCTACATGAATGCCAATTGGCCCAACGCCATTGATGCTACGGCTACTTATGTGGAAACCCAAGCGGAATGTAATGCACTTGATGTGGAAAACATTTCTACGGGACAAACTTTGAAAATTTTACCCAATCCGGCCCAAAACCGTTTCCGGGTTGAATACAGCGGTGATTTTGAAAATACACAATTGCGTATTTACAATATGGAAGGAAGATTGGTTTATCAAACTTCATCCGTACAGGAACCCGTTGATGTGGGTCATCTAAAGGACGGAGTATATCTGGTGGAATTGAAAAATGAAAACCAAGCTGTTATCCAAAAACTTGTTATTGCACACTGATTGGGTCCGTAATAAAAACAAAAAAGGTTTCTCAGCAGGGAAGCCTTTTTTTATTCTTTTTTTGTATTTTTAAATAAAACCCGGTTGATATGAAAACTAAAATCCGGTTGGGCGGCATGTTTATTTGGGTTTTTATGCAATTATCCATAGCCCAAAACCATACTTTTACGCTCACCTCTCCTGATTTGGGCGGACAATTCAGCTTGAAACAGGTGTATGACAAATTCGATTGCGGCGGAGCAAACATTTCGCCGCATCTAGTGTGGAAAAATGCACCCGAAGGGACCCAAAGTTTTGCCGTAACCATGTTTGATCCGGATGCACCTACGGGAAGCGGTTGGTGGCATTGGTTGATTTTCAATATTCCGGCCGACATGCATGAATTATCCGCCGGAGCAGGCAACCCGCAATTAAAATTGTTGCCTCCCGGGGTGGTGCAGAGTATTAACGATTACGGCGAATACGGATATGGAGGCCCGTGTCCGCCTAAGGGTGACAAGGCGCATCGTTATATTATCACGGTGTATGCGTTGAAAACGGATAAATTGGATTTGAACAAAGACAGCCGGCCGGCCACGGTGGGATTTTATTTGAACCGTTATGCCTTGGCCAAGGCAAGCATCATGGCTTATTATCAACGGAAATAATGAAGTAAACAAGGCTATTTTTTGTTCTTTTATGCTTGGATGCTATTCCGGTTTGTTTGCGTGAGCGGGCGCAGTGTTATCCTTTTGAAGGCCCGCCGGATTTTTGGCCATGGCGAGGAGGCTCCGAGCGGAGACGAGGAGACCCCGCAGCCGTGACTTGCCAAAAACCGGGCGGGCCGAAAAAGATTTAAACGGAGCACGCGACCCGGTGCGGAGCACCGGGGCACGCCCACTTGAAAAACGCCTACAGACGCAGGTTGTAGTCTTTGGGATATTTGACTTCAAAGCCGAAGTTGAGGGTGATTTTTTGTCCGGGCTGAATGGTTTTTTTCCAGGTGATGATGCCGTTGCCATCGACTTTTCCGCCGTTTTGGATGCGCACGTTTTTGACTTCGATTTTTTCGTCTTGCGAAACGGGAACGCGGTCTTTAATGATGATGTCCACGGGGATTTTCTTGCGGTTGGTGACGGTGATTTGATATTGGCGTTTGACGGTGACTTTGCTGCCGATGAGTTGATAGTCTTTGAAGTTGTCGGTGCGCTTGCGTACGATGTGGATTTCGGGGTCATGTCCGAAGGAGAGGCGCAGTTTTTCCAAGCGGTTGAGGGGGTCGATGTAGGCTTGTCCGGTGAAGCGGTCTTGGAAGTAGAGTCGGGCATTGCCGGGGATGAGGCGGTGGTTGCTCAAATCGGTCACTTCAACGGTGAGGAAGGCCCGGTTGGTTTTATAGGGCACGGCAAAGTAGGTATATTCTCCGGGGGTGGTGAATTCCTTGAGCTGAATAAGGGTGGGCTCATTTCCCGAAAGCACATCGTATTTTTGATTGAGGGTGTATTGCACGTCGAGGGTGCTTTCTGTTTCTTGAACGGGTGTTACACTTATTTGGTCTGCTTCGGTTTCCATGGTTATCACTTGCGGTGCGGCCATGTTTTCGGCTTTTTTCCTGGCTTGATAGGTGCGGTATTGAACGGGATAGAGATACCAGGGTTCCACACCGGGAACATGGATGTGATATTGCGGGCGGTAGGTGGAGAGTGAAACTTGGATGTTGTCCCAATCAATGCCGGTGTTTTGGGTGATTTGTCCTTTGTAGGTCCATTGCAAGGGTTGTTTGTCGCCGGCAGAGCGT
>JALVDN010000303.1 GCA_027008965.1 Flavobacteriales bacterium
GATAAAGTGTGGGGTGTTTTTATGCGGGAAGGATCAGATAAACCCATGGTTCGCCGGTTTAAAGTGGGGGGAATATATGAAACCGAAATGGATGATTATGACCGGTCTTATATCATTGGAGACTTGCGTATGGTGAAGCAATTGTATAAATGGCCCGATACGGTGGCGGGGGGATATGAAATCAGGCTTAAAGATTTTGACCGAATGGAGGATGTAACACAAAAATTAAATGAGTATATTGATCCTACATTGGTGGCATTGCATATCAAAGAAATACATCCCTTTATTTTTGATTGGCTGGATATGTTTGACTTTAACCTGTACATCATAATAGGTATTCTAATATTAGTAAGCGCTTTGAATATGGCCACGGTATTATTGGTTTTGATTGCCGAACGTACGAGGTTTATAGGTTTGATGAAAACTTTAGGAGCATCCAACCGCTATATCATTTCCGTTTTTTTGCTGAAAGCCGCCTGGTTTATATCGGTTGGACTTTTTATTGGCAATCTTATTGCCCTTGGCTTGATTTGGTTTCAACAAAAAACAGGTTTCATCAAACTGGATCCTGAGACTTATTACGTACAAACCGCACCATTTATCATTCACCCTCTGAGTTTATTATATCTGAATGTTGGGGTCTTATTGATGATATTATTGTTGCTTGTACTTCCCGCCCTGTTTATTTCCCAAATTTCTCCTTCAAAGGTGATGAAGTTTGAGTAGTTTTTTAAAGTATAAGACGCACTCCACCCAATTCTTCCAACCGGTAAGGGAATTTTTCATCCGGTGAACCGATAAACATAAAATTGATGGGAATATTCCATTTTTTGGAAAGCTCACGGATCAGTTCCGGTCCGAATTCACCTTCAATAGGCACAAATTCTATATGGATTTCAGGGTATTCTTCGTCCAGGATTTTGATTTTTTCCACCAGCTCGGGATCGGGTTTTTGTCCGGGTGGTAACACCGTAACGATTTTGACTTTTTTGGTGTGTTCATTGTCGCGTATATAGAGCATGGCTTTGTTGAGGTTGGCCATACTTTTCCCTTTGGTGAAGAAAACAAATTCCTGCGAATTGATTTCGTCAATCAAACGGTTGATGCTTTTATGCATGCGTAAGAAAAATTCACGAATAGGTTCAAAAATGTATTGAAGGATGTTTAATAGAAGTTTTAGTAATAATGTTCTGTTTAGCATAATCATCACAAACATCACCGTAGGAATAAAGTAAATGAGAAAAACACTCCAATTGCTCGGATCGTCCGGATCTTCGGGTTTTATCATAATGTTACCCAAAAGCGCTAAGGAAACAGCAGAGAATGCAATGATAATTCCAATCCAAGGGGCTCTTTCGGGGCGGGGTAAATGTTTTCTTTTGATTTTGAGCAGAACATTTCCTACCACAAACAATAGCATCACCGATAAGAAAGAAATGGTGTATACACCGGCTAGTGTGGTTACTTTTCCTTTGCTGAAAAGGAGTACGGACACGCTTAATAGAAAAAAGAAAATAATAATTCTATAGGAAGCGTTTCGTTTATTTTTCTTGAGAAAATAATTGGGCATGATACGATCTAATGTCAAACGTTCCAATAAGCCTGTCACGCCTATATAACTTGTCAGGACGGCTCCTGAAAGAACCAAAAATGCATCCACGGAAATAAAAGTTGCCAACCACGATCCAGCAGAAGTTTCTCCCAATTGTACTAACAATGTGTTTTTATTGACTTCATCAATAGGTAAAACGGCAATGGCCAAAAAAGCCATAAGCGGATTCAAAATACTGACCACTATCCACATGTTGCGCAAAGTTTTGGGAAATACACCGGGTTTTTGTTCTTCAACAAAATTGGCCGAACTTTCAAAACCCGAGATGCCCAACATGGATGCTGCAAATCCAAAAAATATGGCCATCCAAATATTTCCATACTTAAGCGGGCGATGCCAATTTTCAAGAAAAACATCCCATCCGTGCAGTGCAACATAAATAATCAAAGAAAAAATGAGCATGCTCATCACCGTGAGGTGAAAAAGAAATATGGCAATGGCCACTTTAGCGGATTCTCTGATACCCATAATGGCTAATCCGGCAAAAACGGCCAATAATCCGATGGTTGCAAGGATGATAATATTGTTGTCATGTATACCCAAAAGATGAAAAAGATAATGAATAGCTTCATTGGCCGAAATAACTGCCGTGGCCATATAAGATAGCAAAGTCAATGTTGCCGCAATGGATGACATACGTTTACTGGTGGTATTTAAAAGCGCATTATATGCACCCCCGTTGAGTGGAAGGGCGCCTACAACTTCACCATAAATTTTCCTGAAAAAATATAAAACCAGGGCCACAATCAAAAGCGTAATCCATGCATATTGACCTGCAAAATAAATAGCATAAGCCGAAACATATAAAACCGAAGAACTGATATCATTCCCACTGATGGCTGTGGCCGCCAATTCACCTAATTTCTCATGTTTAGGTTGCAACACAACATCTTGATTTTCTTCTGATAAAGCATCTTTTTTTCTCATCAATTATAGCCTTAAAAACAAATACGAATGTAGTAAAAACTTTAAAATATATAAAAATCAAAGTTATGAAATTAATTGTGTTTATAATCCTATAAATTTTTTTTATCAAAAAATAAAATCAAGGTTCAATTGTTACTTAACTTTGCACTTTAAAATTTAATAAATTAACCCCTTTATAATCCATCGGAAGAGTTTGTTTTTGTTAAAGAAATAAAGCGGATTATAAATATATTTCAATAAAAAAATCGTATCTTTGCAAATAGTTTTTTAGAAAAAATTTTATGGAAATCAAGACGATAGAAAAAGAAGGTAATATCAAGCAATTGGAGATACATATTTCTCCCGAAGATTATAAGGATAAGGTAGAAAAAGACCTGAAAAAACTAAAAAAAGAGACACATTTGCCCGGTTTTCGTCCGGGGAAGGTGCCTATGTCCTTAATCCGTAAACAATATGAAAAGCCGGCTAAAATTCAAACTATCAACAAGTTGGTGGAAGAGCAATTGGTAAATTTTGTTCGGGATAATAAAATCCGTTTACTCGGTTCTTTTGTCCCGGCCGAAAATCAAGAAGTTTATTCCTTTGATGAACCGGAATATGTTTTCAGATTTGATTTTTCAGAACTTCCGGAGGTGGAAGTGGATTGGGCTAAGCTGAAAAAAATTGAAAGATATGAATTTGTACACACGGATGAAGACGTGGAAAATGAAATCAAATATTACCGTGAACGTCATTCCAAATGGGAAGAAACCGATCAAGTGCGGGAAGGGGATATCATGGCTTTTATTATTGACGATGAAAATGGAGAAAAATGGCATATGGAATTGGGAAGGGCAGATTGGTCTGTGAAAGAACACAAAAAACTTTTCAAAGGTAAAAAGCCCGGTGAAGTTTTCGAATGGACAATTCAAGAAGCCGAGAAACTTTTCAATTGGGAACCTGAAACACTTGAGAAATTCAAACTAAAAGGTTTTGCTCCCAATGAAAAATTGAAATTCAACTTAAATAAAATTTTTCGTCAACAATTACCGGAATTGGATAAAGATTTTTTTAAACAAATTTTTCCCGAAAAAGAAATAGAAGATTTGGAAGCGTTTAAAAAAGCCGTCAAAGAAAAATTGGATGAAGAGGGTAAAACCATCGGGCTAAACTTGTATAAAAACAGTATTTCAAAAAAGCTCGGTGAAGTTTTGAAAGTGGAATTTCCCAAAGATTTTATGATCCGATGGTTGCAATCTGCCGGAAAAGAAAAAATATCTCAACAAGAAGCCGAGAAAATTTATGAAGAATCATTGGATGCTTATAAATTGGATGTGGCCCGGGTTAAATTTATAGATGAAAGTGGAGAGGAAATAAAACATGAAGATATCATAAAAGAGGCTAAAAGCAGAATTTTAAATTATTATATGACTCATCCGGAATTGGCACAATTTATTCCCGAAGATGAGCAATTGGAACAAATGGCTTTGGATTTTTTGAAAGAAGAACAGTTCTTAAAGGAGGTTATGTCTCAATTGCAATACGAATTGTTCTTAGATATACTGATTGATAAAATCGGTAAAAAACCCAAGCAAGTGAATTGGAGCGAATTTGATAAAATTCAGGAAAAACTGAATAAACCTGCTAAAAAGAAAACCGAAACCACATCCAAAACCAAAAAGACAAGCCAGAAAAAAACAACAGCCAAAAAGACAACAAAACAGAAAAGCGATGAAAAATCCCGGTAAAGAATTCAAGAAATATGCAGTTAAACATTTGGGAATCAATAGTTTGACACTCCATGAATTTGAAAGTAGCATGACTCCTTACATTATAGAAGAACGTCAATTGAACGTGGCACAAATGGATGTTTTTTCACGCTTGATGATGGATCGTATTATCTTTTTGGGAACGGCTATCAACGATCAAGTGGCCAATATTATTCAAGCCCAATTATTATTTTTGGAAAGCACCGACCCTGTCAAGGATATTCAACTCTACATCAATTCACCGGGCGGAGTTGTTTATTCCGGTCTTGGTGTATATGATACCATGCAATATGTCAAACCTGATGTAGCCACCATTTGCACAGGCGTGGCGGCCTCTATGGCTGCCGTATTATTGGCGGCAGGAGCGCCAGGAAAACGTTCTGCACTCCCTCACACGCGTGTTATGATTCATCAACCCCTCGGTGGCGTGCAAGGACAAGCTTCCGACATTGAAATCACGGCCAAGGAAATATTGCGTCTCAAAAATGAATTATATGAAATCCTTTCCAAACACACCGGGCAACCTTATGAAAAAATTGAAGAAGATGCCGACCGTGATTATTGGATGCGCGCTGATGAAGCTAAGGAATATGGCATGATAGATGAAATCTTGGAAAGAAACAATAAATAATGAGCGAAGGTAACCTTAAAATATGTTCTTTTTGCGGCCGTTCACATCTTGAAGTGGATATGATGATTACGGGCATCAATGCAATGATTTGCAATGAATGTGTGGACCAAGCCTATGAACTGATTCATCATAAACAAAATCATTCGCATGAAGTGAATGAACTTAAAGTTAGAAAACCCAAAGAAATCTATGAATTTCTTAACCAATATGTAATCGGTCAGGAAGAAGCCAAAAAAACCATCTCCGTTGCGGTTTATAATCACTACAAAAGATTGATGCAACCTCAAAATGATGATGAAGTTGAAATAGAAAAAAGCAATATCCTAATGGTCGGCCCCACAGGAACCGGAAAAACACTTATTGCAAGAAGCATTGCCCGTTTATTGGATGTCCCTTTTGCCATTGCCGACGCCACAGTGCTTACACAAGCCGGTTACGTGGGCGAAGACGTAGAAACCATACTAACCAGATTGCTACAAGCTGCAGATTACGATGTGGAACGTGCAGAGCGGGGAATTGTTTTTATCGATGAAATAGATAAAATAGCCCGGAAGGGAGATAATCCCTCCATAACACGTGACGTTAGTGGTGAAGGCGTTCAACAAGCCCTGTTGAAATTATTGGAAGGCAGTATTGTGAATGTTCCACCCAAAGGCGGTAGAAAACATCCCATGCAAGAATTCATTCAAATCAATACAAAAAACATTCTATTTATTGCAGGAGGAGCATTTGATGGTATTGAAAAAATAATAGCCAAAAGACTAAATAAGCAAGCCGTTGGCTATCAGTCTAAGAATATACAACAAATTAAAGATGAAGATTTATTACAATACATCACGCCGGAAGACGTTAGAAAATACGGTTTAATACCTGAAATAATCGGACGATTACCGGTGATAACCCATCTTAAGCCTTTGGATAAAAAAGCTTTAAAAGCCATTTTGACCCAACCCAAAAATGCATTGATTAAACAATATAAACGGCTTTTTTCAATGGACGGAATAGAATTAATTATAAAAAATACAGTCATTGATTATCTGGTTGATTTAGCCTATCAATACGGACTTGGTGCCCGAGGCTTGAGATCTTTAACTGAAAAAATGCTCCAAGACGCCATGTTTGAATTACCTGGTTCAAATAAAAAGAAACTCACTATAGATCTGGCCTATGCCAGAAAAAAATTAGAAAAATTTGACTTTGAAAAATTAAAATTATCAGCATAAATATGGAAACAATAATCAATACATTTGTCCCTGAAGAAGTGATAGATGATGTACGTGAATACTTGTCATTCTATGATGACTTGGAAATCAAAATAGCAAAAGCAAGACAAAGTAAATGGGGAGATTTGAGATACTTCCCAAGTGAAAAAAAATATGTTATCACCATCAATGACAATTTGAATAAATATGAATTTCTCTTTACCATGATGCATGAAGTGGCACATTATCTAACCATGAAGAAATACGGTAATAAAGTGAAACCTCATGGAAAAGAATGGAAAAAAGAATTTTCAAATCTGTTATTTAAATGTGTTGAAAACCACGAACTTCCCAAAGACGTAGCCGATGCTTTTTATGCGCATGCAATCAGTCCCAAAGCATCCATTACAACTGATCGAAATTTGAGAAATGTACTCCGGAAATATTCCCATGACTATAATAAAAAAGTGCTTACCTTGGAAATGATTGGCGAAGGTGATTACTTTGTATATCACGGGAAAATCTTTGAAAGATTAGAACAAAGACGGAAACTGATTCGTTGCAGGGATGTTAACAAAAACAAGTATTATCTTTTTCAACCCGATGTGATTGTGAAACGCATTCCGCATGACGTACAATAATGACAGGTATGCCATCATCATGGCTGGCGGTGTGGGAAGTAGATTTTGGCCCGAAAGTACCGAACAACAACCCAAGCAATTTCTTGATTTAACCGGTTCCGGAAAATCACTCCTCCGCCAAACATTCGAACGGCTGGAACACATTATTCCGGCCAACCATATCATCATCGTTACAAATGAAAAATATGCCGGAAAAGTAAAAAAACAACTTCCTGAAATAGATAACCGGAATATTTTGTTGGAACCCGTCATGCGCAATACCGCTCCGGCCATTTTATATGCCGTAAACCACATTCATGCATCCAATCCCGATGCCAATATAATAGTGGCTCCTTCCGATCATTTCATTGATAACGAAGATGCTTTTCACCACGATGTTATACAAGCGTTTGATTTTGCATCAAAACATGATGTCCTGATAACCCTCGGCATCCATCCCGATTCTCCCCACACCGGCTATGGCTACATTCAATATGATAAAAAACGGGAAAAAAACGGTTTCTTTAAAGTAATTGAATTTACCGAAAAACCGGATAAAAAAACTGCTGAAAAATTTTTGGAGCAAGGAAATTTTTTATGGAATGCGGGCATCTTTATTTGGAATGTAAAAAATATCAGAACGGCTTTTAAAAAATATCTCCCCGAAATGTTTCAAGCCCTTGAAAGTGATACTTATCAAACAGAAAGAGAGCAAGATTTTATTAACAAAGTCTTTCCTAATGTAGAAAACATTTCCATAGATTACGGAATCATGGAAAAAGCCGCTAATGTTTGGGTGCGGCCCGCTCACTTCGGATGGAATGATTTAGGTTCATGGGATGCCCTCTACAAACAATTATCCACCCAAAACAAAGAAAATATTTCATTAGGCGGACAATTATTTCACAAAAACGCCACGGGAAACCTCATCAAAACACCAACCGGAAAAAAAATAATTCTCTCCGGTTTAGATGATTATCTGATCATAGACTCGGGTGAAATATTGATGATAATCCCCAAATCAGAAGCACAAGAAGTAAAAAATTGGCACAACAAACTCAATAAAAAATAAGTTTTCTTACCTTTGCATTTGATTTCAACAGGCGGGATGCCGGAGCGGTCGAACGGGGCGGTCTCGAAAACCGTTGTGCTCGCAAGGGCACCGGGGGTTCGAATCCCCCTCCCGCCGCATCTATTTTTTCTTTCTATTGACTAAGGGCGCCTGCCCGCACACGTTCACGCACCGGCGGTTGCTTCGTTTCGGCGGAGCGCACTCGCACCCGCCGGCGTTCACAGCGTTGCATTAAGCATCCTGCAATCACGCCAATCCTTTTTCTGACACCGGATGCTTGATGCAACGCTTAGGCGGGCACCGGGCTGTCCGCTTGAATTCGGCTCGCTCCGGGCCGGTTTTTGGCCTGCGCCCAAACCCGCCGCAAGCCGCCGTGAGGTCTCCTCGTCTATGCTCGGAGCCCGCCCGGACGCCCAAAAAACCAAGGCCCTGAGCTTCGCCTCATACCGCTCCCATCCCTGGCGCTATGATAATATATTTACCCGTTGTGCATTTTAAATGATACTTACTTTAATATTGTTGATTTTTCTTTTCAAAACGAACTTGTTTAAGAATTGAATTAATGTTAGAGATGTTATTTTTGAAAGGATTCTTGTTTTAAATCCAT
>JALVDN010000304.1 GCA_027008965.1 Flavobacteriales bacterium
GAAAGGTTTAACAAATATGTATGCGCTTATAACGGCAATAGTGGCACCGCCAATTACGTCATAAATATCATGTTTTCGCGCTTCAATGCGGGTGTATCCGACATAACTTGCCAATAAATAGGCAGGTATACCGATTTTCCATCCATAACGTTTTTGTAAAAAAGCGGCTCCGGAAAATGCCGATGCCGTATGTCCGGATGGGAAACTGTAATGACCGCCATTAGGTCGTGGTTTGTCAATCAAAGGTTTAAGTGAATGAACCGTTACCAAAGTAAGAGCATAACTCTTTAAAAATTGCCAATGCGGTTTATCATCAGCTTGATAAAAAAAAGTGGAAGTCAAGGCTGCTGCCGGAATTGCAAACTGCAAAATATCACCGGAAGTTTCCATGGCTGTTTTTTGAGCTGTAATTTGATAACCGGTGCAAACATATAATAATATGGTAAAAAGGAGCTTGTTCATTACGGTTTTTGCGCTAATATTTTTTTGATTTGCTTGGCATACATTGATTGCTTAACATCGTCGGATAAAACTTTGTAAACGGTATCCAATGCTTTAGGATTGTTGTAAAATTCCATCATGGCGATATAAGGCGCAATAGCTTTATCTTTATTCCTAAAAATAAAATTTAGTGTATAAAGTTTGCGTTTGCGTTCTAAATTATCCAATTTTTTGCCAAGAGAATCGGCTTCTTTAAGTAGATGCAGTTTAGCAGCTTCAAATTTGGCTTTAAACAAATCCATTTCTTTATTGTTAAATTGCTTAATCATTTTATCATAAGCATTTTTTTCAGTTTGATTAACACCACCTTTAACAATAGGCGATAATCCAAAGCTTTCAACATATGTAAAAATATGAATAGTGTCATTGGGGGCAGCAAAAAACGGAATTTTACCATCTTTGACTTCGGGTAATTCCAATATCATAACTTGCGGTTCATCAATAGTGGTGTGAAAAGTAAAATTTTCATCACCGTCAACTTTAACCGAATCAATGGTAACCAAACTGTCTTTTTGTAATTGTTTGATTTGTAATGTACCAAGTCTCAAACCTTTAACTGTGCCTTCAACTAAAAGATTCCCGGTCTTTTTAGCATTATGACAAGCTGTAAATGCTACAAAAACGAACCACAATATAACGATTTTCTTCAACATAGAAAGAGATTTAAAAAGGCTGTAAAATTACTAAAAAAAGCCACTCGAGAAAAATCAAGTGGCAAAATTATTTTAATGACAGTTTATTATTCTGACTATTTTACAACCGGAGGCAACATGCCGTGATGGAACAAATAAGCGACGACATAGGCAATAGGTGCAATAATTGCAAACAATGCAATGGCATATAAAATGGCTAAACGTCCCATGCCTTTTAATTTGCTAAAATCAGTTATGACACCTATACTTAAAAATGTTAGCATAAACATCAATTTACGAAAACCGCCTTGTACAATGTGCCCCCCGATTTTTGCATGTGGAACTACGTCCGGAAAGAAATATATTAATATAAGGTAAATTAGCCATACCACCATGTATGCTATGACAAATTTCGGTAAACGAAACCATATTTCCGATTTTGGGATTTTTTCTTTTCCGTGTTTCTGATCGACATTTCTAATCCAAATCAAAGCTAAAATAAAGGACCATATACCGATAAAAATATCAATCCATATTTTGGTCAACAAAGCGGCGCTTAATATCCAACCTTCTTCCCATTGTTCACCGGTTTGTTTCAAGTGCTTGGAAATCATCAATTGGTCGAGAATGGCACCCGCAGCAGCATCAGCGCCATCGGTTTTGACGGTCATTCCCATAGCAGCGCCATTGACAATGGGTTCATTAGGCGCCAAATTGGTCATTACAGGCGGTAAAATGATTAACTCGAACATGGCAAACACCAAAATCAAGGTCGAAACGGCTATCGGTATGACGGGTTTTGCTTTGATGGCACCCGCAGTTGCAATAGAAGCAGAGACGCCACAAATAGATATGCCTGATGACAAAACGGCAGCCGATGAACGATTGAGTTTAAAATATTTCCTACCAATATAATATACAATAGGCCAAAACAACAAGTAGGCAACAAAAGCTGCCGCAGCACCGGCGAGTGTTAGTTCATAAGTAAATCCGGC
>JALVDN010000305.1 GCA_027008965.1 Flavobacteriales bacterium
GGTTTGAAGCGGAACATGGTTTTTAAAAGTTTCATAATTATAAATCCCGTTAAATCCATGCTCCTTACCAAAAACGGTAGGCGCACCTTGTCTTACAATTTTTTTAAACCAGTCCGCTTGATGTTGCTCGGCATTATTGCGAATGGATTCATACTTTCCGGCTATAAGTTTTGCATAAATCCCTGCGCCTATTTCCTTCCAAGTTTTCATCATTCAAAGATACTATTTACAACATAAACCTCCAAGCCAAATATCCCAACGAAAACAAAGCTAAAAATACCATGGAAATCCATGCAAAACCTCTCAAAAACTTACCCGGTTTATATTTTTCGGGGAAATGACCGGATGTAACCGCTTTAAAATTCAAAAAAGCCATCACCGGCGCCGTTACAAAAGATAAAGTGGTGGCCAAATCCACCATAGCTTTCATACCATGCATAAAATTGGAAATGAGCAAAATAGTGCCCGCCAGCAATATCACCAACCAAACATGACTCAATAATACCGGTTTGATCCTGCGTAAGGAGGAAATTATTTTTATGCTTGTAGCAGGGAGCACACGCGCATACGCATCCATGCATGTAACGGTAGTGCTAAACATCGTAGCCAAAGCGGCAAAAGCTATAATGGGATAGGCCCATTCACCGGTCACTTGCGTATACATTTTAATTAGTTGACCGGCAAATACCGCGGCTTTGGATGAAAAAGTTGCTCCCGATCCATACATCACCAGAGCGCCCAAAGCCAAAAAGAATAAAGCCAAAACGGCTGTTCCATAGTAACCTATTTTAAAATCCCACAAAGCAAATTTCCACAAACCACCTTTCTCCAATGTTTTCTTTTTCTCCACAGACCACAACGAATGCCAAACCGAAACATCAATCGGCGCCGGCATCCATCCTGCCAAAGCAATTAAAAAAGCCAAATCACCAGCATTTTTCCAATCGAAAGTCGTTTGAAAAGAAGTTTTTCCGGATGATTTCCACCACGCCACAAACACCGCAAAAACAGTAGTAACAGTCAATAAAATAACAATCCATTTCACCACCTTATCCAACAAAACATACTTGCCCGAAATAATCAAAGCGGCCGTAAATACCAATAATATAATAGCCGTCAAAACAATATTCATATCCCAACCCGTCACATTTTTCAAGATACCTGCCGTCACCATGGTCACCGCCGCTTGAATGGTAAACATTGTCAAGAGCGTGAAAATTCCATACATCCAAATGGCCCAACGTCCGGTCCGTTCATATCCGTCTATCAGACTTTCACCCGTTGCCGCCGCATACCGGGGTGCAAACTCAAAAAAAGGATATTTCAACACATTGGCCAGCACCACCACCCAAACCAAATCAAAGCCAAATAAAGCTCCCGCACGCGTGGATTGAACCAAATGCGAAACACCTACCGCCGCTCCCGCCCACAACAATCCGGGACCCAGACTTTTCCATAAATTGGTTTTCATTAAAGCTCGTTTAAAACAATAAAAATACAAAAATGCTATGTTTAATAGGGCGCCCTTTGGCGTGCTCCGTTTAAATCTTTTTTGGCTCAGCCTGCGGATGTAATATTGGCCTGCGGGGTCTCCCGGCATTCGCCGGCGAGCCTCCTCGGCCAAACATTCGCTAGGCTTCGCCTACAAAAGGATACCACTTCGCCCTCCGGCGCAGAGATTCCTCGTCGCTTCGCTCCGTCGGAATGACAAATTGCAACGGTTTTTATTAGGATTCCAGCGTTGTCATTTCGTGGGAGCGATCCGCAGGCGAGCGACGAGAAATCTCTTACAAAATCGAAAAAGGTGATCAACATTCAATATTCATTAATTAAGGGTGATTTATCGTGCGAAAATAAGCGCCAGGGATGAGAGCGATATGAGGCGAAGGGCAAGCCTTGTTTTTCTGGAGGCGGGGGGCTCCGAGCGAAGACGAGGAGACTTACCCGCCGACTTTTTTAGAAAAACCGGCTTGCCCAAGCCGAATTCAAGCGGACAGCCCGGTGCCCGCCTCATGAGTGCCGGCAGGCGGGAGGGCGCTCCGTCGTCCCGAAGCGCCTGCCGGTGTGCCGAAGGCACCACAAATGCGTGCGGGCAGGCGCCCTTAAAAAAAATAAAAAAATATATC
>JALVDN010000306.1 GCA_027008965.1 Flavobacteriales bacterium
GATATTGATGAATACGGATTCTCCGTCTTTCAAAGCACTGTTTTTCAAAGCCTCGAAAAATCCAAGTAAACCCACCGCCGATGCGGGACCGATTTTTACGGCCACTTCATAGGCTACCAAACGCGCCATATCAATGGTCATTTCTTCCTTCACCGCAAAATATTCTCCACCGGTTCGTTTGACAAGCCGTGCAAGTCTGGGATACAAAGTGGGATTTCCTGTAGCCAATGTAGGCACCAAGGTTTTGGGGTTTTCAATGACCGGATAATCATATTCCCATCCTTCAGGAAATCCTTCTGCTTTTGCCTTGTTCCATGCTTCCACTTGGGGGGCGCAATGATCTCCTTGAATGAAAATCATCCGGGGTATATCTCCCAATATGCCCATATCTCCAAAATCATGAAAAGCTTTCTCTAATGCCAATGGAGATGTTCCTCCACTGATGGCTTGAATATAGACATCGGGCATAAAACCAAGCTGGCGGATGATTTCAAATGCCGTGGTTTTTTTGGCTTCCAAGCGCAAGGGGTCCATATTCCCGATGGAAATGAGAATACCATGTTTTTCGGCATAGTCGGCGGCCACTTTTTTGGCGTAAGCATAATCACCTTTGACTACGTATACTTTTTGCCCCAGTGTGCCTATATGCACAAAATTTTCACGAAGCGAATCCTGAGGAACAAAGATACTTGCCGAAATCCCGGCTTTGGCCAAATATTGCGCAAAGGCGTTGGCCGTATTACCCGTGCTGGCCACTACATATTCTTTGATTCCGTGTTCTTTCAAAACACTTGCCGCCAAACTGGCTCCTTTGTCTTTAAAGGTTCCCGTGGCGGGACTATAATCGTTCCTGTTTACAAATACTTGAAGATTTAAACCGTATTTTTCACGTGCATAATTCTCTAAAAATTTCCACCTGCGAATGGGACTCACTCCTTCTCCGTCCGAAATGATATTTTCTTTGTTTTCAAGCGGGAGGAAATCAAAATAATGCCATAGACTTGTAGGATTTTTGTCCGTTTGAACTAAATCTTTGATTCGGTTTTTGTCTGTATGATAAACCGTATACACTTCTCTTTTTCCACATACCGGGCAACTTTGATCATGTGCAAACCATTCTTTGAAATCCGTTATTTCATGTCCGCAATTCAAACATTCAAAATGATACTTTTGAGCCATCAAATAAAATTTTTTGTAAAGATAGGAAAAAGTAGTATTCCGGTTTCCCTCCGGATATTATCGTATGAGTGGAAATTATTCCGAACCGTCAACAGGAAACAGCGTTAGATCCAAATAATGGAACCGGCAATCGTTTTTAAAATCGATTTAGCCATAAAGTCTACCACATATCCCCCTAAAAAAATGAAACAAGCCGTACCGAGTACGGATCCAACAATACACCCGTATAATGCCTTCCGTGTCTCATCTTTATCTTCTGAAACCAGATAGACAATTAAAATACCAACCCAACCGAGAAACAATCCCCAACAAAATGAAGGAATGCCTAGAACGGGGTGTCTTGAAGAAGGTAACGCAGAAGGGAAACTAAAGTTTGTCAAAAGAGGATTATCCGAATGTAAATCATTAGCAGAAATTTTATTGCGAGACACATAATCATCCAATACTTTCACGGAGACCAAAGCCTTTTCCACACGAGTGGCATCATATCCGAATAATGCCGCATTTTTGGCGTAACCGAATGAAATAAAATGAACAACAGCAATTGTTAGTATTATTCTCATCACAATTCTCAAAGGTATTATGGAATGATCAATACGCTTACCAATCATCTATAGTCTCAATACTAGCCGCCCCAACAGTTAAGGAAACAAAAACTGTGAAGTAACAAGCAATACCGAGCAAAGACCCCACTATACACCCGTATAATGCTTCCCGTGCTTCATCATTGTCCTCTGAAACCAGATAGACAATTAAAATGCCAACCCACCCGAGAAATAATCCCCAACAAAATGATGGAATGCCTAGTACGGGATGTCTTGAAGAAGGTAATGCAGAAGGAACACTAAAGTTTGTCAAAACGGGGTTATCCGAATGCAAATCGTTCACAGAAATTTGTTTGCGGGACACATAATCATCCAATACATTCACGGAGACCAAAGCCCTTTCCACACGAATGGCATCATAACTGAATAATGAGCCGTTTTTTGCATAACTAATTAATATAAAAAGTAGCATCCCTAATGTTAATAACATTTTTTTCATGAGTCAGTAAAAATGTATATAATTATTTGTAACAAAATTAATAAAATTTTTTAAAGCTCATTTCACAGAAAAATAAAAAAGGCCGCCTTCAATTGGCGGCTTTTTTAAAAAGATAATAATCATACGTTAATAAGTTGCCGCACTGGCAAATAATGCTCCCCACCATAAGAAATAACAGGCTGCCCAAGCAACTGCATTTATAATACATCCATACAAGGCTTTTTTAGTTTCTTCATTATCTTCGGAAACCAGATAAACGATTAAAATACCAACCCAACCTAGAACCAATCCCCAAATTAATGATGGAATTCCTAATACAGGATGGTTACCTGCAGGTAAAGCGGGGGTTGCACTGAAATTTTTTAAAACGGGATTGTCTAATTGCAACTCATCTGCCGAAACCATGGCTTGGGACACATAATCATCCAATACATTCACGGAAACTAAAGCCTTTTCCACTTTAGCGGCATCATAACTGAATAATGACGCACTTTTTGCGTAACTGAATGAAACAAATAGCATCATGGCTAAAACCGGAAGTAATTTTTTCATAGTAATATAATTTTTTGGTTAATGATACCCAAATGTAATAAAAAAAAATTTACATCCAAATGATGTATTCAACAAAATTGCTGTTTGGAATGATTATAAATAGAAAAAATAGTAAAAATCAAAGCATCCCCAATTTTTTCTTACCTTCTTCACTTATCATGGAAGTATTCCAAGGCGGATCAAAAACAAGTTCCACTTCTACATCAAAATCGGGGTAGTATTGTTTGATGATATTTTTTACGCTTTCTACAAGCGCATCACTCAAAGGGCAAGCCGGGGTAGATAAAGTCATTTCCACATACACTTTTTTATCGCCGTCATAAACGATGTTATATACCAAACCCAAATTGATAATATCAATCCCGATTTCAGGATCAATCACTTTTTTTAGTAATTCATAAATATGATTTTCTACTTCTTTAATTTGTTTCTCATCTTTTTTCATCGCTTCCGGGTTTTTGAAGGGGTTTCAATATGGGTTTATGTGTAAACATTTTGATCATGTTATAATTGTAAATTAGCGAAGTCAAAATTAAAAATAATAAACTTATTTCTAAAAGGATTTTTATTTCAAACAAAAATGAAATGAAAAAAAGGATTAAATAGACCAAATAAAACCTGAATTGCCATGTGGCCCATTTCACATTATAAACTTCTTTGGGTAAAGGTATTTGATATTTTCCCACATAAGGTTTGTACGTATCCAGCCAAATAATAAAAGGTATAGTTTTATAGGTTTGTCCCAGAATAATCATATTAATTACTCCGAAAATCATACTAAATCCAAAAAGGAAGGATATGGTAAATGCCTCATTTGAATAAGGTTTCCCGTTCCACATCAGCATGGCTGACAAAACAATGGGTAAAAACAAGAAAATAAACATTAACATGGTGGGTTTCATTCCTTCATCCAGTATCCTCTTAAACCGGTTGACAAATGCATCACGAACAAATTTCAGATAGAGCAAAATGCCAATGACTATCAGGAAATAGCCTTTGAAAATGAGCCATTTTATATCCGGAGAAAATAACCATCCGCTAAGTAGAAACAGCAAACCTGCATTAAGCAAAAGAAAACTTGGCCAGAGTGGTTTCTCACTGTGTTTATGAGAAACCAAAAACATGGGAATCAGGGTGGTTCCCACACCGAAAATCATCTGCAGGAAAAAACCTACCAATCCGGCCACTGCATGAATTTTTAAATGATATAAATTATTTGTATCCAGTATATTCCACTTAAAATTAAGTGCCATTAATAAACCTTCGGTTTGTGTGAAAAATAGCCAGAAAATGGAAGCTATAATAAAAAAACTTTTTACATTTTTCAGACTTGAATCTTTGTAAGACATGAGAATATTGAAACCAAATAAAAATAATGCCGAATAAAGTATAAGCGCACCCCAAAGAAATAATCCTTGGAAATTCCCCGTCCAAAAACCATAGGCTAAAAACAACACACCGGAAACCGTCAAAAACAGGGTAAGATATGCTAATTTTTCACTGAATAGTTTGGTTTCAAAAACCACCGGAATCAATTGATATAATGATCCAAAGACCAACAACATAGCCCAACCTAATAAATTTGTATGAACAACCGCTAAAAGATGATGTTCAAAATAGGGTCCGAATAAATGAGCTTTTGCCAGAACCATTAATACTACAGACAATCCGAAAAAAACGGCTCCCAATAAGAAGTGAGGTTTAATCACCTTGACATCCGGTGCATTTTGTGTATGTAATTTCGTCATTTGTCTTTATAAATTAAGAGTTGATAATGTTCATCACCTTGTTTTAAATAATCCAGTTTGTATCCTTTTTTATCCAATTCTGGGAGCAAATATCTCGGTATCCTTTTATGATCCACCAACAAAACTTCATCTTGTCCAAGTTGTTCCAATTGATGTAAAATCTCCATCATAGGCTGTGGCATTTCCAAATGCCTGACATCTATTTGGCGTATATTTTTAAAGGATTTAATTTTTTCTGACCATTCTTCTTTTGTCCGTTTATGAATATGGTTTTCTTCCGTTGTTTCGGCTAATTCCTTATCTTTATTTTTTCCTGAAAATAAGGCTTTGACCCTACCCCATATACCTTTGTTTTCATTGATTTTAAAAAAATAGGTTTTATAAGAATTTTCAAGGTTTTCTACACAATAATCCCAACCCTTTTCTTTCAATAAATTGATCAAAGGATAAGGAATAAAATCAAGTTCTATCACCAACGCCTCTTTTTCTTTAAGTGTTTTGAGTTTTTCTAGTATGTCCGTGAGAGGATCATCACCCTTTTCAATGATCTGTGCTGCATCAAACAAAACTTCATTATAGGATTTGATGTTTTTACATTTTTTTTCCTCTAAATGGGGAGACAAAAGTTCATTTACCGGATATTCCACATCCCAACCGTTTACTTCGAGTTTTTTTAAAAATGTATCCAAAGAAATGCCAGCTATTCCCGCCGCTTCTTTGATGGTGACTCTACGTGTAATGGTTTTTCTTAAAACCGGATTCAAGAGTTTTTTAAACTTAGGAGACAAAGAAACCAAAACATCCACTGCTTTTTTTTCATTCTCTTTAATCAAATCATAAATTTTAGTATCAGGAGTTATTTTCATCCTTATTTAGACTTATTTCAAATAACAAAAATACCTGTTTTTTTGTTCATACAAAATGATTTTTATTACATAAATTTATGTATAGAAGATAAACTTGTGTAGGTGATGAAATTCAATTATTTTTGGGTTCCTTATAAGCGTCAATTTATGAAAATCAGATTTATTCCTTCCGTATTATTTTACCTGTTTTTTGCTCTCACACTATCCCATTGCAGTGCGCAGAAAAAAATAAATTCTGCTGAAGAATCTCTTTCTAAAGAAAAATATATTGCCCGCACGATTGCCTTTTATAATCTTGAAAATCTTTTTGACACCATTGATGATCCCAAAATACATGATGAGGATTTTACGCCTGAAGGAAGAAATGTTTGGACGTCAGAGCGATATCATAAAAAATTGAGAAATATGGCTGATGTTATCAGCCTTATCGGAAAAAAACAAACCGGTGCACCCCCTGTGATTCTCGGTGTAGCGGAAATTGAAAACAGGCAAGTGCTGGAAGATTTGATTCACACCGGAAAACTTAAAAAATACCCCTACGGCATCATTCATTTTGATTCGCCGGATCATAGGGGTATAGATGTAGCGCTTTTGTATATCAAAAATATCTTCCACCCCATTAATGCACAAAACATTCCGCTTAAAATCTACCGTGAAGGAAAACGGATTTATACCCGTGACATTCTGGTAGTTTCGGGAATTTTGGACAATGAAAAAATTCATATCATTGTTAATCACTGGCCTTCCAGACGTGGAGGAGAAGCCCGTAGCCGACCGTTGCGTATCAAAGCGGCCGAAAAAAATTTACAAATAATAGACTCCATCAGACGAACCGAACCCAATCCAAAAATCATCATCATGGGTGATTTAAACGATGATCCTGTGAGTCCGAGTGTAAAAGAGGTATTACGCGCCAAAGGGAAAAAATCCAATGTTTTTAAAAATGATTTATATGCCGTTTTGGAGCATTTCTACAGAGCAGGTATCGGCACATTGGCTTATAGGGATAGCTGGAATCTTTTTGACCAAATTTTTGTCACTTACCCTTTGATTGAAGGAACCACCGGTAAATTAAAAGATTATTCTTCCTTTAAATTATGGAAAGAAGGTATTTTCAATAGCCGGTTTCTCACCAATGACAAAGGCGCTTTTAAAGGTTATCCGTTTCGTACATTTGCCGGCGGGCAATACCTGGGTGGATACAGTGATCACTTTCCCGTTTATATCATATTGATTAAATCCCTCTAAAAAATTTCATTCAAATGAAAACACTAACTAATCTGAGTTTTGAATCAGTCAAAGAAAGATTTCATCATTCCATAAAACGCAATTTAAATCGTGAAAAATTTATTGAAGAAGTTATAAAAAATAAAGAAGCCGTTGTTTCCAATGTTGGAGCACTCGCTACTTGGACACCGATTGAATCCACCGGTCGTAGTCCGAAAGACACTTATATCGTAAAATCCGAAAACACTTCAGGAAAGGTGGATTGGACTTCTCCAAACAATATCCCGATGGATGAAGAAACCTTTTCCATGCTTTGGGAAGACGCCCTCCAAAGACTTGAAAATCATCCTCATTTATATGAAACCAACCGGGTCATTGGAGCCGATCCCTCTTATGCCCTGCCTGTGACAACCATCACCACTTCAGCTTTAAGTGCTTTGTTTACACTCAATATGTTTCGACCGATTCCAGAGGATATTCATAAAAGCATTTTCAATAATCAATCTTTTTTATTATTACATCTACCGTATGATAAATTAGACCCAGAAAAATACCAAGGCCGGCTCAGAACTTTATCAGAGCATGAATTAAAACTTCGGAAACCCGGTCAAAAAAATCCGAATCCGACATCGGACATGGTGATTGTGATGGACCCGGAAAAAAAATTGGGAATCATCATAGGATCATCATATCAAGGAAGCGTTAAAAAAATGCTATTCACCGTGATGAATTATTTGTTACCCCAAAATGGTATTCTTCCATTACATTGTTCGGCCAACGAAGGGGAAAAAGGTGATATCGCATTGTTCTTGGGCCTTTCAGGAACCGGCAAAACCACACTTTCGGCATCTCCCGATAGAAAACTTCTGGGTGATGATGAGCATGGTTGGAATGATAATGGTATTGCCAATTTTGAAAACGGATGTTATGCCAAAATGATTGATATTACTGAAGAAAAAGAACCCGAAATTTATCATGCCGTGATGCATAAGGATGATTACAGGCATCACGGGGTGATTGTTGAAAATGCCATGATTTATCCGAACGGTGAATTCGACTTTTTCGACCGTCGTTTGACGGCCAATTCCAGGGCATCCTATCCTTTGAAATACCTTCAAAATATCAAGGAAACTTCACGTGGAGGTCATCCCGAAAATATCATTTTCCTCACCGCCGATGCCTACGGCGTGCTCCCTCCCATCTCAAAACTGGAAAAACCTCAAGCTATGCTTTGGTTTTTAATGGGATATACATCCAAACTAGCCGGGACCGAAACAGGTGTAACCGAACCTCAAGCCACTTTTTCAAGATTTTTTGGTCAACCTTTTATGCCTCTCCAACCTGAAATTTATGCGCATATGTTGGGTGAAAAATTAGATAAACACAACACAATGGTATGGTTAATCAACACTGGTTGGACAGGTGGTCCTTATGGAATAGGAGAACGTATTTCATTGCCCTATACAAGAAAGATGGTGGATGCCATTTTAAACAACAAACTTTTATCCGTGAATTATAAGGAAGACAAGATTTTTAAAGTCTTAATCCCTGAGGAAGTCCCCGGCGTTCCATCCGACATTTTATCCCCTGTTAAAACCTGGGATTCCGAAGAAAAATACAGGGAACAAGCCGAACTTTTGGCTCAAAAATTTGCTGAAGCTTTTATGAAGAACTATGGAGATAAAAATATAGACCCCGAAATCAGTAAGGTTTGTCCGGGGCTATAATTCTTTACTAGCGGCTTTAAGTTTTTCCGTATTATCGGCAATTTTCAAGGCCTCTA
>JALVDN010000307.1 GCA_027008965.1 Flavobacteriales bacterium
ATGGGCATCCAACCATAAAGTTTGTTCTTTCAGTTGAATTTGTATTTTTTTGTCCTTATCCTCAAAAATGACCAGTTGATTATCTTTTTTCATTTGTGTATTGTCAAATTAAAATGATGGTCCGGATAAATACGGATTTGATTCAAAAATAGTTATTTCCGGTTGTTATGGCAAATTTGCGGTTTTCCGCGCCAGGGATGGGAGCGGTATGAGGCGAAGGGCAAGCCTTGTTTTTCCGGAGGCGGGGAGGCTCCGAGCTTTGACGAGGAGACTTACCTGCCGACTTTTAGGAAAAACCGGCTTGCCCGAGCCGAATTTGAGCGGACAGCCCGGCCGGCGCCACGTGAACGCCGGCGGGTGCGAAAGCGCTCCGTCGTCTTGAAGCAACCGCCGTTGCGTGAACGTGAGCGGCGGGGCGCCCTAAAAAATGTAACGACAAAAAATCGGCAATTTTGTCAGGTGAAAATAAAGGGCATTATTTTTGAAGTTTATGATGTTTGATTAAAACCGATTTGTATGAAGAAAAATCCATTTCCTTTTGTGTTGCAAGATATGCCCGATGCGGATTTTATCCCTCTGTTGACGCCGGAAGATGAAGCGTTTTTGAAAAGTGAAAAGGTTCCTGACAGTTTGCCTGTTTTGACTTTGCGAAACAATGTGCTTTATCCCGGAACGGTGATTCCGATTTCGGTGGGGAGGGATCAGAGTATCCGTTTGATCAATGATGCGGCGGAAAGCACAAAAATTATAGGAGTGGTGGCTCAAAAAAACGAGAAAATAGATCAACCGGGAGCCAAAGATGTTTACCGCACGGGAACCATGGCCCGGATTATGCGGGTAATCAAAATGCCGGAAGGAAATATGACTGTGATTATTCAAGGTATCAAGCGTTTTTATATTGAGGATTTTATTCAAACGGAACCGTATTTTGTGGCCCGAGTGAAGGAATTGCCGGATATGGATGTGGATTATGATACTGAATATCAACAGATTATTCAACAAATCAAAGAGTTGGCCATTCAAGCCATCAAATTGAATCCGATGATGCCTTCGGAGGCTACCATGGCCATTGAAAATATTCAAAGCCATACGTTTTTGGTGCATTTTATTGCATCCAATCTGGAATTGCCCATTGATGTGAAACAAAAAATTTTGGAAACGGATAATACGAAGGAGCGAGCGTTGGAGGTTTTGAAGGTTTTGCGGTTGGAGGTTCAAAAAATGGAAATCAGACGGGATATTGAAGCCAAGACCAAACAAGCGCTGGATAAACAATCGAGAGAGTATTTTTTGCATCAACAAATCAAAACCATTCAGGAAGAATTGGGAGATGCGGCGGCGCAGGAAATTGAAGAAATGCGTAAAAAAGCCGGAGAGAAAAAATGGCCGCAATATGCCAAAGAACATTTTGATAAAGAACTGAAAAGACTCCAGCGGATGAATCCGCAAATGGCCGAATACGCCATTCAACGGAATTATTTGGAATTGCTGTTGGATTTGCCTTGGAATGAGTATACCGAAGATAAGTTTGATCTGAAACGGGCACAGGAAGTTTTGGACCGTGATCATTACGGTCTGGAGGATGTAAAAAAACGCATCATTGAATATTTGGCGGTGTTGAAGTTGAAAAACGATATGAAATCGCCTATTTTATTGCTTTATGGTCCTCCGGGTGTGGGAAAAACTTCGTTGGGAAGGTCTATCGCGGAAGCAATTGGAAGAAAATATGTGCGTATGTCATTGGGTGGTATGCGTGATGAAGCCGAGATACGCGGACACCGTAAAACTTATATCGGAGCCATGCCGGGAAGGATTATTCAACAAATCAAAAAAGCCAAATCGTCCAATCCGGTTTTCATTTTGGATGAAGTGGATAAATTGGGTTCGGGTATTCAAGGTGATCCGTCCAGTGCGTTGCTTGAAGTATTGGACCCGGAACAAAATAAAGAGTTCTATGATAATTATTTGGAAATACCGTATGACCTCTCCCGTGTGATGTTTATAGCCACGGCCAACTATTTGTATGATATTCCGTGGGCTTTGCGCGACCGTATGGAAGTGATTCCCATCAATGGTTATACGATTGAAGAAAAATCGGAAATTGCCAAACGTCATTTGATTCCTAAATTGTTGAAGGAGCATGGAATAACGGATAAAGATTTTAAAATCGGTAAACCTCAAATTGAGAAAGTAATTGTCAATTATACCCGGGAATCGGGTGTGCGAACGCTTGAAAAAATGCTGGCCAAGTTGATTCGTCACAGAGCGAGGCAAGTGGCTTTGGAGGAAGAATTTAAACCGAAAATCACTTCTAAAGATATCCGAGAAATTTTGGGTCCGGAAAAGTTCCCTTCGGAGTTATTTGAAAAAAATATTCCGGCAGGTGTGGCCACGGGATTGGCTTGGACAAGAGTTGGAGGTGATATTTTGTTTGTGGAGTCGGTTTTATCCAAAGGAAAAGGTTTGAGTGTGACAGGTAACTTGGGTAATGTGATGAAAGAATCGGCTACCATTGCTTTGGAATATATCAAGGCCAATGCCAAAAAATTTGGCGTTGACGAAAAAATTTTTGACGACAAAAAAATCCATGTACACGTTCCGGAGGGCGCTACGCCGAAAGACGGGCCTTCGGCCGGTGTTACTCTATTCACTTCCATTTTGTCTGCCATCACCAAGAAGAAAGTGAATCCACGTGTTGCCATGACGGGTGAAATCACACTGCGCGGAAAGGTTTTGCCTGTAGGAGGCATCAAGGAAAAAATTTTGGCGGCCAAGCGGGCCAAATATACGGATATCATTCTACCTGAAGCCAACCAAAAGGATGTGGAAGAAATCAACCCGGAATATATCAAAGGCTTACATTTTCACTATGTGAAAAGGATCAATGAAATTCCAGAGTTGGTATTTATGAATAATGGTAAGAAGAGTTCATAAAAACACAAGTTCATAATAAAAAAATCCCCTTCAATTCAAGGGGATTTTTTGTTTCTTATTTATTTTTACGAAGTTGAGGCGGAGCCTTTTGAACTTTTAATTTTTTTGTTTCAGGTTTTTTGAATTCGGGTTCCATGCTCATACTTTGCGGTTTACCATAAAGTTCGGGACGTAAATATTTTCCACGTTCTTTTTGGTTTTTAAGTATTTCCACTTGTCGTTTTTCAGGATAGTGTTGCAGATAAGGGTCATTCCTTTCGGCATAGATATACCAGGAAATTTTTTGACCGGGATTTCCGCCCGCAATTTTAAAAGTTCCCTGATTGTCAATTTCTTGTGCAATATATAAACCGGGTGCGGGTTGGCCTACAGGTGTAAGCGTGTAACTGAAATTACTATTGATGGCATGGAAATAATCCGGTAGTTGAACGGTGGCTTCACCGTTGGTGTCCAATATTACATTCCCGCGATATACATTGAGCACTTCATTGGATTCGATGCTAAAATGTTTGAGAAATTTATTTTCCGGGTCCAAAGGATGATCAATCACAAAGGATTTGGTTCCTGATGCTCCCATGTCTCCGTTGGAGTAAACGCCGTATGAAGAACCATCCGAATAACCGTAGACACCAGCATCTCCATTAATTGCCACTCCATATACTCCTCTATATCCTCCATATCCTTTTACGCCATAGCCCCAGTTATCCGTTGGGACGGAATAACCTTGCACTCCGGTTGCATCGGCATAATTATTTGTTCCTTCATAAGCGCCATAAACACATACGGTACTTGAATTATCTTCTTCTGAAAAACCCATTATACTATAGATTGTTCCGGTGGCAGAAATGGCTGCGCCATCAGCAATATAATAATATGTATTTACATTGCTACCCAGTGAAAAAATTCCCGTTCCATTATTATCCGTATTAACAAAAAATCCGGCCGAACCTTTATCTGATGGCGTTGAAGTTATGTTATAGGATGAAAAATTTGATCCCGAACCCGAAGTATATGAATATGTCCCGAAATTAGTGCCGGAACCACCATTAGTTTGGGCGTAAATACTATAGTATGTTCCGCTACCCGTAGGTGAGACCAAAGCCTGCAATCCCATAAAACCACCTACAAAACGCCCTCCAATTCCATAATTGTCCGTATTGTTGACTACTCCGTAAACTGCAATATTATCTGTGCTCGGTTCTGTACTAACAAAATAGCCCACATAATCATCATCATCATCTGTAACAGTTAGTGGATAAGGCGGAGTAGTAGTGGCTATTCCGACATGTCCATTAGAATTCAATATGGTCATTCTTGTTGTCCCTTGTGTTTGGAGTTGTAAATCTTCATTATAGCTTCCAATGAGTCCTTGATCTACTGTAATTCCTCTATTAAAATAGTAACGGTTTCTATCCGTGTAAAAATGAGACCAACTTCCATTTTTTGGCCCGATATCCACATATCCATTGCCGGTGCTGATTCTTAAAGCACCACTTTGGTTCCCTCTTACGCTTCCATTAATGTGTAGTTTTTCAGCAGGTGATGAAATCCCAATACCTACATTTCCTCCTGATAAAATTCTCATTTGTTCATTATTATTGGTTTTAAAAACCAAATCATTAGCATCCGTGGTTCCCAGAAAATGGGTTCCGGGTGTGGTTCCTGCATTTCCGGTCAAAAGCCACTCTTTTCCATCACTGTCGGTTTGGAGACGTATCCAGGATGTTCCGTCAAAATAATAAAAACTGTTATCATCCGTTACATATACTGTCAATCCGGTGGCGGGATTAGAGATATTATCACGCTCTGAAGCAGTCATGCGCGGAATGAGCATACCTTTGTCTGTGGACTTTACATCCAGCATGGCGGATGTGTCGGGTCCGGAGCCGTCATTATTAATGGCAACCTGAGCTGAAAAAGAATAAGAAATGAAAAACAATATGAAAAAAATAATTCTTCTCATAGGCATATTATTTTTTAAATTTGTTCTTCTGAAAAAAGCAACAAAATAACAACAAAGTTATAACTTTTTATTAAATAACAAAAAGTACTATTTTTATGCTTGATATGGCACAAAACAAAACCACATATTTTCTCCTGTCTGTTCTGTTTCTCTTTCATGCTTTTATGGTGAATGCACAATTGGGAGGCACTTCGGTTTATCGTTTTCTCAGCCTTCCGGTATCGGCTAAACAGGTTTCATTGGGCGGAAAGCAATATGTTTCATTTCCGTATGATGTTCTTCAAAATTTCAACAACCCGGCATTGATTCATGATAATCAAAAACAGCAGGTGGATATTAATTACTCCAATTTTTTGGCCGATGTCAATTACGGTCAAGCGGGATATGTTTGGAAAACGAAATACGGCAATTTTTTTACCGGTATACATTATTTAAACTACGGCCGTTTTTTGCGAACGGATGAAAACGGAGAAAAAACGGGTCATTTCGGAGCTAATGAAGGATATATTACCATAGGCTATGCTTATTCCCTGAGTCATAAATTTTTTATTGGCGCCAATATCAAATGGGTATATTCTCAATTGGCCGAGTATAAATCTTCGGGGATAGGAGGTGATTTAGGTTTTTTTTATAAAGATTCAACCGGAACACAAATGGCTTTGGTCATTAGAAACTTCGGTTATCAAATTCAAACTTATAATGGAACGCGAGAATCTTTTCCATTTGAAATTGATTTCAGTTTTTCCAAATTATTGGCACATGCTCCGTTACGAATATTCGTAACACTGGAAAATTTACAAAAACCGCGCATTGCATTTGTCAACACGGTGAATGATCAAATCAGCCCGGACGGTGAAGTGATTCATGAAAATATTGGTATTGTACAACATATATTCAGACATTTTGTAACTGGAGTGGAGATTTTTCCGAGAAAACGTTTTCATTTGCAGTTAGGATATAATTTCCGACGGGCGGCGGAATTGGGATTCAAAGATGTTAATTTTTCTTCGGGGATGGCTTATGGTTTCGGAATCAGATTTAATACTTTTGCTTTGGATTACGGATACGGTCAATACCATTATGCAAGTAACGGTCATTTTTTTACCTTGCATTTCTTTTTAAAGACAAAAAATGAGAAGCCAAAAGAAAATTAATATCGCTATAGACGGTCATTCATCCACAGGCAAAAGTACGGTTGCCAAAGCATTGGCCAAAAAATTGGGATATATTTATATTGACACGGGTGCCATGTATAGAGCGGTCACCTTATATGCCTTGGAAAAAAAATATATCGGTAAGAATTTTTTTGATAAGCAAAAACTTATTTCGGACTTGGATCAACTTGAAATTTCTTTTGAATATAATCCCGAAACACAAAAATCCGAAACCTTTTTAAACGGGCAAAACGTAGAGAAAAAAATTCGCTCGATGGAAATATCTCAATATGTGAGTCAAATTGCCGAAATTCCCGAGGTAAGAAGAAAACTGGTCAAACTTCAACAGGAAATAGCCCGTAAAAAAGGCGTTGTGATGGACGGACGCGATATCGGTTCGGTGGTGATGCCCGATGCCGAACTTAAAATTTTTATGACTGCTTCTCCTGAAATCAGGGCACGGCGCAGACATAAAGAATTACTTGAAAAAGGTCAAGCCGTTTCTTATGATGATGTTTTACAAAATATCATTGAACGCGATCAAATAGATTCCAGTCGTAAAGATTCTCCCCTTTTTCGTGTCCCCGATGCCAAACTTTTGGATAATTCAAATCTCCAACCTGATGAACAACTCCATTTGATTTTAAATTGGGTGGAAGAAAAATTGAAATGAAATATTAAAAGGGAAAAATTATAAGTTCTGTCATTCTTCCATATTCATTTTATGCTTATCTTACATAAAAATAAGGATCATGAAAAAATCTTTAAGTTTTTCAATTGTCTTTCTACTGCTTCAGTTTGCTTACACACAAAATGAATCGGAATACACGATGATTCCTTCCAATTATCATGTGGGCAATTCTTCTTATTCGTTGAAAAAAGGTCAAGGTTACTATGCTAATACTTGGATTTTCTTTAATGATTTCTATTATGGAGTGACGGACAACATTGCCGTTGGAACGGGATTTATTCCGGGATTTTTATTTAAGAACGTATCCACTCCGGCATGGATTAAATTGAAAGCAGCTTATCCTGTTAAAAAAAATATGTTTAACCTGAGTGCAGGAGCCATGGGAACAACAGTTATCGGAGAAGATGAACCAATCAATACATGGAATATCTTTTTAGGTTTTACAGTAGGGACTCCTCGCACCAATTTCAGTTTCAATTATTATTTTACGGGGGCTTCCGCTTTCAACGATTCTTTCTTAATAAATAAAGAAGTACATCCTTTTACTGTTTCCGGGCGTTTGAGTATAAGCCGGCGAAGTTTTATTATTTCTGATAATTTCTTTTTTATTGGTAAAGATGGAGGTATGTTCAGTATGCATATTTTGGGATTACAAACTTTGTTTAAAGGCCTTATTCTTGATTACGGACTCTTGATTCCACATTCATCCGATGTAGATCTGAATTTTGCGCTACCCTATTTGGGCGTGAAAATTCCTTTCGGCAAACTCAACTAATAAAATTAAAGCCAGCTTATAAGTATTAATTCAGGTTAAAGGTTTCAATAGGTTCAAATGTATCGGGATTAAAGACCCTTACTTTTATATTTTTCCCTTCCACTTCAAAAATCATCAAGGCGTTTTGAGTTGAGAATTTCTTTACAAAGTTTGTCCATGGCAGTTTTTCAAGCGCGTAATAGGGAGCCCCGGCGGCACCGTTTGTTATTTGAACAAACGGACGTGAAAAGGACAATTTTTTCCCTTTCCAATCTTGCGGATAAATGGGCGTTTCGTTGGTTACAACCAGACGGGTATAATTATGTTCATCGCCGGTCAACAATGCCCTGAATTTTTTAGAGTGATTCACTAAAATATCCAGCAGTTCATCCCTGCGCTCTATGATTCCTTTCTCAACCGGTTTCCCTCCCACATAGGGCCTGATATCATTATTTCCACCATACCACATATCATCGCCCGAATGCCCTGCATTGGGAAAGGCTGGTGTGTGAATGGTCACCAAAATGTGATCGATTTTTTTATTTTTCTCCATGGCTTTTATTGTTTCGCCCAACCATTTCAATTGCATGTCCATCACATAGCCGTGGACGTTTCCTCCCACCATAGGAATATATTCGGGATTAGTGGTGTACCAATAATTTGAATTGAGAACAATAATTCCTACATTCCCATAGGTGAATGAATATACGGTTTCATGATAGCAAGGAAAATCCAAAGTTTTTTTGTCCGGGTCATAACTTGCTCCGTCTTCACTATCAGGTCCGTTCGACGGGAGCTCAAACTCATATGAGAATAAATATTCTCCGCTATTGTTTTTAAAAGGGAATCTATCCACGCTTATATACCGCTTCCAGGCGGCGGATGATTTGGAATCATGCTTA
>JALVDN010000308.1 GCA_027008965.1 Flavobacteriales bacterium
CATTCTTGCTGATCCCTTCCCCGAATACTATCCTGTCTTCACCTGCCCAGTCGTAGATCGTATCGTGCCCGTCCCCCTTGTTAAATACATATGTGTCAGATCCATACTCTCCGCGTAAAACGTCGTTTCCTTTTCCCCCTTCTATAACATCGTTGCCGTTCCCTGCATATATCTCGTCGTTTCCTTCCCCTCCTATAGAAACATTATCTGTATCTAAGATATATTTAATTAAATCAACACTCTTAGTTAAAGAATCAATATTAAATATCTGAGTCATTGTTATCTTATTCATCTTATAAAGTGCTTTTACAATATGGGAGCTGTACAAAAGCCCATCATTATCTGTATTCTCTAATACATTGATAAATCTGTTTAAATCAACAGAAATGTTATCTTTAACAAAGTCATAACTTATTCCAAACTCTTTTCCAAAACCAGTCTGGGAGACTAAATTGATAAAAAATATATTTTTAATTGAATCGTAAATTTCTAATATCTTTGCTTTATCATAATCTATAACTTCCGTCGTTATTGTATCTTTCGTAATAACATATCCATTAACACTGTCTCCAACTGTTTTGTTTTCAAAATCAGAATTAGAAACCTCTTCAATTTCTATACTCAATAGTCTTCCAGCTCTGTGTTCTGGATCTGCTTCAATAACTCTTCTTCCGTACTTTATACCTAAAAACTTTTCTACTACAGATATTATTCTGTTTTCTACAGCTCCTCTCATTTCTCCTTCTGGAATATTGTCTACACCAGCCCATTTCACTATCAATTCTTCCAGTTGTGTATAGATACTTCCCAGATCTGTCGCTTTAGCTATATTTATTACTATTTCTTTTATTTCTTGATTTTCACTCATTGCTATTGGTAGGTCTTTTACTTCTCCATATCCTCTCAGCCAAGGTAGGAATATTACATCTGGTGATATGTTTATTTCCCCGTTATACGATGTAAATGTCTGATTCATTTTGAAGTTAACATCTGCAACTTCTCCCGTAGTTCCGTCAGTTTTGACAAATGTTCCCCTATGGGTTATTTCATTTCCGTTTGAGTCTTCTGTAGTTTGTTGGTTCTCTAAGTTTATCTGCTTTATTCCAACTTCTGATAAATCTTTTAGTTCTCCCTCATCTACTATTCCGTCTGAGTCTGAATCCTGCCATACTTTTATGTTGTTAAACTGATTGTCTTGATTGTCTATAATTCCGTCACTATTTGAATCATACTGTGAAAGTTCTGTAAATCCATCTATTTGCTGATTTCCAAATACTTCATTAACATCATTTATCTTCCCATCACCATTTTTGTCTATCACCAATATTCCATCATCTTTTGAAATCCATCCTGTCTTTTCCCTGAATCCATCTCCATCAAGGTCAAACATTGCGTTTGAACTATCCAGCCCTATTGTTTCTATACCATCTCCGTCTAAATCTACTACCAGCGGATCCCCATAAATGGCTCGCCGTAAAAGAATTTGATCTACAATATTCTTCATAAAAAAAGCAATATTCACAATCGCAGGATTAATAGTCATAAGCATAAAATTAGAATTGTTTAGTGAAGCTAATCTTTTTTCATAAAACGCTTTCATTTCATCTACAGTGTTTATACCAAGACTTTTTAAGTATTTTAAAAACTCAACAATACCTTCTCTACCGTGTCCAATTTTTGGAATATAATACTTATCCCCATAAATTTCTCTTCCGTACTTATCAACAAAATAGATATCATGAGCATAAGAAAACTCTGTAATTTTATTTTTTCCTTGATTAAATTCCTCTAAAGTTATTTCTCTACCTGCTATTTCACTAAGCATTTGTTTTATTTCTTCTTCTGTTAAGTCTTCTACATAATTTTCGGGTGACATACCCCGAAGGGCGCCATACCCTGGTGCAGCGTAAGAATAAGTTTTATCAATAATATCCGAATTCATTAGTTGTAGAGAATTCGCCAGATATCCCCCCAGAGAATGCCCTACTGCATAAACATTATCACTTTCGCTTATTAATCCCTTATCTTTTAAATCGTTTATCCATCTCTGTGCTACTTTTAACTGTTCAGGAGCTTTTCCCATTAAAATTTCAAGATCATTTGCTAAATCTTTAA
>JALVDN010000309.1 GCA_027008965.1 Flavobacteriales bacterium
TTTCACCTACACAAAAAATCACTTGCATCTCATGCTCCATGGCTTTATCCGTTTTACGTTTGAGTATTTCTCCTGTTTCACCAAAATACATTCTCCTTTCGGAATGACCCAAAATCACCGTTTCAACACCCATTGACTTGAGCATGGGAGCGGAAATTTCACCGGTAAAAGCTCCGAAATCCTCCCAATGCATATTTTGAGCCGAAATTTTCACTCCTTCGGGTTGCAATTGGTCCGTCAAATGTTTCAAGTAAACAAAAGGAGCAGCAATCACCACATCCGTGTTTTCCTGTTTCTTATATAAGCCTTTAAATTTTTCAATGTAATCCAATACATCTTCCCTTGTAAAATGCATTTTCCAGTTGGCGGCCACCAGTTTTTTTCTCATTTTTATATTGGTTTTAAATATTAATCATATCCCGGAAGGTCTATTCCCATAAAATAGCGATACCATTGAACGGCTTGCCTGTCGGACATGCCGGAAACAAACATCACGGTTTGCATGATTTTTTCATAATCATCACCTACACTCCTGTACTTGGTGGGCATCAATAAATAATATTGCCGGTTTTGCTTGGGCTCAAAAACGGCATCCAAAAATTTTTCCAGCAAGAAAGGTATCACCGTCTTTCCCGTGGCTTCGGTTTTGAGAACCGTCATGCTTCTATAAATTTGTTCTTTACTCTTTTGTTCTATATTTTTCCAAATTTTTCTCAAATTTTCATCCAAATCATCTGTCAGCGCTTTGTCATATTCTCCGGTTAAGATTTCGTCCTCATTCCTTTTGAAAATTTCCGAAGTTTCATGGATCAATTTATTTATAGCCAATGAACGTAAATATCCGGCTTTATCTTTTTTATCCTGTAACCGCGCATATGTTTTTTGTTGCTCCTCATTCATGATTATGAGCCTTTTCAAATCATCTTCATATTCTTCAAATGAAATCAATCCGGCATTCATCCCGTCTTCATAATCCACAATGGTGTAGCAAATATCATCGGCGGCCTCGGTGAGAAACACAAGCGGATGGCGTTGCCATGCTTTTCCTTCAGCGGTATGATTTGCTGATAAGTTCAAGCGTTCTGCAATCAACTCAAAAACTTCCACTTCCGATTGAAAAACGCCGAATTTTTCTAAACTTTTCTTTCCTTCTTTTTTTCTTTCGGGCAAACTTTCTTTGGGATATTTTACAAAAGCGCCATAGGTTCCCAAACTCAATCGCAAACCACCTTGAATGCTTTCACTTTTTTGTCCGGAATGTGCCAAAATTCTGAAACCTGCCGCATTGCCTTCAAATTGTTGTAAATCTGCAAGTTGTTTATCGTTTAAATTTGAAATATATTTTTCTGCTTCGGGCGAAAGGAAAAAATGCTGAATGGCTTCTTCGCCTTGATGCCCGAAGGGCGGATTGCCAATATCATGTGCCAATGCCGCCGCCGAGACCATGTAGCCGAAATCATCGGGACGCAGATGAAGTTTTTCTGATAAGGAAGTATTATTTTCAAGCACATGCTGTCCGATAATAAATCCCAATGAACGGCCTACGGAGGCGGTTTCCAAACTGTGCGTCAGACGGTTTCTCACTTCCTCCGATTTGGGCAAAGGCCACACTTGCGTTTTGTTTTGCAGGCGCCGGAAGGGTTCCGAAAAAATAATTCTGTCATAATCGCGCTGATATTCAGAACGCACCCCGCGCGATATGGAACTTTTACCCAATCGTTGTCCTGCATTTTCTAAAAACCCATACCATAATGCTTCACTCATAAAACCGGTTTCATTGTTTTATTTTGGTTTTGACTTTTTTCAGAATTGTTTGCTCTTTTTCCAAAGCATCAGACAATATTTTTTCCGCTTTATCTTTGATTTCTTCGGCTTTTTCACAGTTTTTTAAGTCCTTGGCGTTTATCATCACATTCAAATATGCACCATAAACGGCACTTCGCAAAGCGATGACTCCTACGGCGGCATCCGAAAGTGAAGTTTGAAGTCCGGTTTCCACCATTTCTTCGGGCACTTCCATGGCATCCAAAGCGGTCTGCATTACTTTTAACGGGATTTCCGTTGCATAAAGCGTTGCTTCTTCAATAGCACGTGCACGCTCTTCTTTTTC
>JALVDN010000310.1 GCA_027008965.1 Flavobacteriales bacterium
GGCCGCCTTCACCGGCACCTTTTGGCTTTTGTTTTGGCCTGCAGGCAACAGGTCAAAATCACCCTTCTTGAAAGCATCCGGATTCAGCCGGTTGAAAGTCACGTAAGCCTCCGCCGGACGTTTCATGGCATATTGCAACTTGCCCAAATGATATCCCGTTTCCACTTTTTGGTTCAAGTCAAAAAGTTGTTGATACACGTCCACCGCCTCCTTCAAACGGTTGGTTTTTTCCAAAGCCAAGGCTTTATAATATAAATAGGTTTCATTTTTCGGTTGTTGTTGATGCAACTCCTCCGCCAAAGGCAAAAGCGACAAAAATTGTCCGGTTTGATGATACAAAGCCGCCAGTGTGTCCTTATAAACCGAATGCTCTCCTTCGGCCGCAATAATTCGTATCAAAGCATTTTGCATCACCCCCACATCCATATATTTCCGGGCCAATGCAAAGGTTTTTTTCTCCTGTTCAATGCGCTTTTTGGTCACTTTGTCCTGCGCAGGAACCTCTAAAATAAATATCAAAACCAAAAGAATGCTCAGCAAAGTGGATAATTTTTTCATGGCCTGTTGTTTTCAAGCAAAGATACGGGTTTCATCACAATTTTTTTGTCGGGTTTAAGAAATTTAATTTTATTCGGGCGCCCTTTGGCGTGCTCCGTTTAAATCTTTTTCGGCCCGCTCTGTTTTTGGCAAAGCACGGCTGCGGGGTCTCCTCGGCTAGGCTCGGAGCCTCCTCCCCGTGGCCAAAAAATCCGGCGGGCCTTCAAAAGGATATCACTGCGCCCGCCGGCGCATTGTGTTTTTAAAAAAATCTTAAAGAAATTATCATCACCTAATCATCAAAATGCCCGCCCGTTACATGAATAACATCACTCTCGTCGTTTTCGTTGTATAGGGTAAATTCAAAGGTGCCTTTTACATTTTCATCATTACTCTCAGTATATTGTATATATCCCGAGCCTTCTTTTGATATGTATTTTGTCCCATTTTTTACAACAATAGCATGATTTATACTATAATCTAACAATGAACCGGAACTTTCTTCCAAATAATGCTTCCCTAAACTTCTTGACAAAGTATTAAAAAAAACAACGTATTTTTCATAATCCCTAGCGTAAACCGTTGTATTATGTTCCCACTTATAGAATGTATATCCATCATCATCATAGGGAGAAGTAGTGAAATTAGGATCTCCCTTTGGCACAAACAACTCACCGTCAATATAGCAATAGAAAGAATGGTCGCCGGAGGGTAGCTTTTGTTTTTTACACGCGGAAGCGGAAAACACTAAAAGAAGTGAAAGATATACCAAGCTTATGAGAACTTTTTTCATGATTGATTGTTTTTAGTCGGTTAAAATTCTTTTGGTGAGTACTTTACCATCCACCCGGACTTTCATGATTTTTCATTTTTAGTTCAATCATCAAAATGCCCGCCCGTTACATGAATAACATCACTGTCATCGTTTTCGTTGTATAGGGTAAATTCAAAGGTCCCTTTTATATTTCCATCTAAACTTGCTTCCGTAAAAGTAACTTTCCCGGAATTTGGTTTTGACACATACCATGTTTGATTCACTCCAACCCGGGCATGATTCGTGCTATGATTGTAATAATCTTCACTTTGCGAAAGGTAATGTGTTCCAACGCCCCAATTAACAATATTAATCATTACATGATATTTGGAATTAAAAGCTCTTATTCTAAAATTCTCCTGATTTACATAAAAAGTTAATGGTTCCACATACGGAGAAGTAGTGAAATTAGGATCTCCCTTTGGCACAAACAACTCACCGTCAATATAGCAATAGAAAGAATGGTCACCGGAGGGTAGCTTTTGTTTTTTACAAGCGGAAGCGGAAAACACTAAAAGAAGCGAAAGATAAACCAAGCTTATGAGAACTTTTATCATGATTGATTGTTTTTAGTCGGTTAAAATTCTTTTGGTGAGTACTTTTTGGTTTACTTAACTTTCATCATTTTTAATTCACTCAATTTATATAATTTTCTCATCTGATGGTTTTAAAATTTCTTGTGCTAAAACCAGATGTGAAAATAGAATCAATAGAGATAAAACAATTTGTTTGATTCTTGAATCAAATATTATTTTCT
>JALVDN010000311.1 GCA_027008965.1 Flavobacteriales bacterium
TTTCTCTATTAAAAATGCGCCGGCGGGCGAAGTGGTATCCTTTTGAAGGCGAAGCCCAGCGGATGTTTGGCCGAGGAGGCTCGCCGGTGAATGCCGGGAGACCCCGCAGGCCAATATTACATCCGCAGGCTGAGCCGAAAAAGATTTAAACGGAGCACGCCAATAGGCGCCCAAAAAATTTAAAAAAAGTATTGCTTGAAATGAAAATATGACAAATTTGCAGATGTTGATACGGGCATTGTTTTTGATGTGAATTATGGTTAAATTGAAAGTGGGAATTTAATTGTATTTTTGTGATATTTAATTTTTAAAATTTAAGTGATGCCTATGGCAAAACGTAAGGACTTAGTAACCAGAATTGTAGAAAGCTTGGAGGAGAAAAAAGGGAATGATATTGTTGTTTTGGATTTGACAAAAATTGATAATACGATTGCGGATTATTTTGTAATTGCGGATACTACATCCAATACGCATAGTAAGGCTTTGTCGGATTTTGTGCAGAAACAAGTTTCCAAAGATTTGAAGACCAAGCCTTTAGGGGTTGAGGGAGAAGAACTGGCCGAATGGATTTTGCTGGATTACGGCGAGGTGATTGTGCACATTTTTCAACGTCCGGTGCGGGAATATTATGATTTGGAAAGTTTATGGGGCGATGCCCGGAGTATGTATTTTGAAGAAACAAACAAACTAAAAGAGAATGAACAAGGATAATCAAAATAAAAACAATAAAAATCCATTGAAATCCGGAAACGGTTTCGGGGTATATTTATTTTATGGGATCATTATTTTCGGTTTATCGATGTTGTTGTTTAACAATAACGCCGGGACCGGTAACAAAGAAATTACCATTGACCGCTTTTTTGAATTGTTAGAAAACAACAAGGTGAAAGAAGTGGTTATTGAAAATAAGCGGAATGTAAAGGTTTTTTTGAAAGAGGAAGCCCTCAAAGAAGAACCTTTTAAAAGTTTACAACAAAAAACTTTTTTCACGCCCAACGAACCGCATTTTGTTTTTGAAATAGGAGATTTGCAGTTGTTTGAGCAACGGCTATTGGAAGCCAAAAAGAAGGGAATTGATTTTGAGTATCATTTCCGGACCAATGAGGAGATATTTTTGAATTTACTGATAAATTTGTTGCCGTGGATTTTTCTTATCGGTATTTGGATATTTTTCATGCGCAGAATGGCATCGTCGGGAGGCGGCGGTGGCGGCATGGGCATTTTCAATGTAGGAAAATCGAAGGCACAGTTATATGACAAGGATAAACATCCGAAGGTGACGTTTGAAGATGTGGCGGGTCTTGAGGGTGCTAAAGAAGAAGAGAAAGAAATTGTTGACTTTTTAAAAAATCCCGATAAATATACGCGGTTGGGAGGAAAAATTCCGCGTGGTGTGTTGTTGATTGGTCCTCCGGGTACGGGCAAAACCTTGCTTGCCAAAGCGGTGGCCGGAGAAGCGGACGTTCCGTTTTTTTCCCTTTCGGGGTCGGATTTTGTGGAAATGTTTGTGGGTGTGGGCGCGTCACGTGTTCGGGATTTGTTTAAAAAAGCGAAGGAGAAGGCACCTTCCATTATTTTTATTGACGAAATTGATGCCATCGGGAGGTCTCGTAGCAAAGCTAACATCACGGGAGCCAATGATGAGCGGGAAAATACGCTGAACCAACTGTTGACCGAAATGGATGGTTTCAGCACCAAAGACAATGTGATTGTAATTGCGGCTACCAACCGTGCGGATATTTTGGACAAAGCATTGCTGAGAGCCGGCCGTTTTGATCGTCAGATATTTGTGGATTTACCGGATTTAAACGAGCGTAAAGAAATTTTCAAAGTTCATATCAAACCCTTGAAACTGGGTGAAGATGTGGATATAGATTTATTGGCCAAACAAACGCCCGGTTTTTCGGGTGCCGACATTGCCAACATTGCCAATGAGGCGGCTTTGATTGCAGCACGCAAGAATAAAGAAAAAGTGGAGATGCAGGATTTTCTGGATGCCATTGACCGGGTGATTGCAGGTTTGGAAAAGAAAAACAAAATCATCAGCAAGAAAGAAAAGAAAAGAGTGGCCATTCACGAGGCCGGTCATGCTC